>JAQGJY010000007.1 GCA_028290325.1 Tardiphaga sp. | reverse complement strand
GCGATATTCTCGTTGGAATCGTCGAAGAACACGATCCGCGCGGCCGGGACGCCGATCGCCTTGACGACGTGATCATAGGCCGCCGCGTCCGGCTTGCGCAGGCCGATCGACGACGACAGGAAAACCGTTTGGAAATGGCTCAGCAGCTTCGCGAACGGCGCCGAGAAAGACGCGGCGTGGGCGACGTTGGTGTTGGAGAAGGCATAGAGCGGCAGGTGGCGCGCGGCCGCCGCAAGCAACGCATCGATGCCGGGCATCTCGCCGATGATGACCGCGTTCCAGCCTTCCAGAAACTGCTCGTCGGTGATGTCGATCCCGAGCGATTGGCGCAGGGTGGCGAAATAAGCCGACGCATCGATCGCGCCGATTTCGTGCTGCTCGTAATGATGGTCCTGCCTGAAGCGCGCGGCGATCTGCGCCGGTGCCGCGTTCGCATGGGCCGCCCAGCAAGCCAGCGCGCGCGTGACGTCAACGTCGAGCACGACCCGGCCGAGATCGAACAGCAGGGCATCAGCGCAATGCGGCGTGAGCAACGATGTCATGCATCGTATGTACCGAAAGCCAGCGCCGCGGACAATGTCAGACGCGCTCTCTCGCCGAGGCCCGGTTTCGCCGTGGCCATAAAAAAGCGGCCCGCGAGGGCCGCCTTTTCATCTCGTGCCGGACGATCAATACATCCGGCGCGTGCCGCCCTGGTCGCTGTAAGAGCGGCTGCGCTTGACGCGGCGTTCCCGCACCTGTCGCTGGCCGTTGTCATAGCCGAAGCTGTTGAAACCGAGCGGGCCGGAGGTGCCGCCGCGACGCTGATAGTCGCCATTATAAGGGCTGTTTTCGCCCCGGTTCTGGCAGTTGGCGTTCGGATAGAACTGCGCGCAATAGCCGGGATTGGAAATGACCTGCTGCGCGGATGCGGGCAGGGCGAAGGATGTTGCGGCCAACAGAGCCGCGCCGAGAAGTGCGAATTTCGTCATTTGTCTCTCCATGAATTGCGGACAGAACAGAGCGAGGACGCGGGCGTTCCAGCGCAACGCTGTCACGCTGCCGTGACAATCAGCCCGCGCGGTAATCGCCGGATTTACCGCCACGCTTTTCGACCAGGTGGATGCCCTCGATCCGCCCGCTACGCTCCACGGCCTTGATCATGTCGTAGATCGTCAGGCACGCGACCGAGACGGCGGTCAGCGCTTCCATTTCGACGCCGGTCGGGCCGGTGACTTTCACCGTCGCGCGGACGCGGCAACCGGGCAGCGACTCATCCAAATCGATGTCGAGCGTGACCTTCGACAGCGCCAGCGGATGGCACAGCGGAATGAGGTCGGAGGTTTTCTTCGCCGCCATGATGCCGGCGATCCGCGCCGTGCCGAGCACGTCGCCCTTCTTGGCGTTGCCGGACCGGATGATATTGAGCGTCGCCGCCGACATCACAACGCAGCCTTCGGCGATCGCGATGCGTTCGGTCGCCGGCTTGTCGGAGACATCGACCATCCGCGCTTCGCCGCGCGTGTCGATATGGGTGAGCTTGTCGCTCATGTCGGTTCCTTGCCGCGTGCCAGTAGCGCGCGCGTTGCCGCCGCGACGTCGTCCTGCCGCATCAGGCTCTCGCCGACCAGAAACGTCTCCATGCCGACGCGCGCGAGCCGCGCCAGATCTTCGGCTGTGAAGATGCCGCTTTCGCCGACCATCAGCCGATCGGACGGAATATGCGGCGCGAGCGCCTCGCTGGTCGCCAGCGTGGTTTCGAACGTCCGCAGATTGCGATTATTGACCCCGATCAGCGGCGATTTGAGTTTCAGCGCGCGATCGAGTTCGGGCCGGTCGTGGACTTCGAGCAGCACATCCATGCCGAGCGACAACGCCGCGTCCTCGATCTCGGCGGCTTCGGCATCCTCCAGCGCGGCCATGATGACGAGAATGCAATCCGCGCCATGCGCGCGCGCCTCGACCACCTGATAGGTGTCGAACATGAAATCCTTGCGCAGCACCGGCAGCGACACGGCCGCGCGGGCGGCGACCATGAAATCGAGATGGCCCTGAAACGACGGGGTGTCGGTCAGCACCGAGAGGCACGCCGCGCCGCCATCTTCATAGGCTTTCGCCAACGCCGGCGGATCGAAATCGGCGCGGATCAGCCCCTTGGACGGCGAGGCCTTCTTCACTTCGGCGATCAAGGCGTAGTGGCCATGCGCGATCTTCGCACGCAACGCGCCGAGGAAGCCGCGCGGCGGCAAGGCATGTTTCGCGGCGGCCTCGATTTCGCTTAACGGCACGGCGCGCTTGGCGACCGCGATCTCGTCGCGCTTGTAGGTTTCGATCTTGGTCAGGATGTCGGCCATGGCTCAGCCGTTCGACACGGCGATGAGATGCTGCAGTTTGCCGAGCGCCGCGCCGGTGTCCAGCGATTGCCTGCCCATCACGACGCCGTCCTTCAAACTGGTTGCCTTGCCGGCGACGATCAACGCGGCGGCGGCATTGAGCAGCGCCACATCGCGGAACGCCGATGGTTGTCCGTCGAGCACGGCGCGCAACGATCTGGCGTTAGCCTCGGCGTCGCCGCCTTTCAGCGCGTCGCCATGCGTCCGCGTCAGCCCGGCGTCTTCCGGCGTCACCTCGAAGCTGCGGATCTCGCCTTTGTGCAATTCGGCGACAAAGGTCGGTCCGCTCAGGGTGATCTCATCGAGCCCGTCCGAGCCGTGCACCACCCAGACGTGATCCGCGCCCAGATTTTTCAGCACCTGTGCCAGCGGCAGCACCCATTGCCGCGAGAACACGCCGACCATCTGGCGGGTCACGCCAGCCGGATTCGACAGCGGCCCGAGCAGATTGAAAATCGTGCGGGTCGCCAGTTCGACTCGGGTCGGGCCGACATTCTTCATTGCCGGATGATGCGACGGCGCGAACATGAAGCCGATGCCGGTCTCGCGCACGCAGCGCCCGACATGGTCCGGCGTGATGTCGATCTTGACGCCGAGCGACGCCAGCACGTCGGCCGCGCCCGAGCGCGACGACAGCGCGCGGTTGCCGTGCTTGGCGACCGGCACGCCGCAGCCGGCGACGATGAAGGACGCACAGGTCGAGACGTTGACTGAGCCGGAGCCGTCACCGCCGGTGCCGACCACATCGACCGCGTCGGCCGGGGCGGAGACGCGCAGCATCTTGGCACGCATCGCCGAGACCGCGCCGGTGATTTCATCGACGGTTTCGCCGCGCACCCGCAGCGCCATCAGCAGGCCGCCCATCTGCGACGGCGTCGCCTCGCCGGACATCATGCTGTCGAAGGCGCTCGCGGCCTCGTCGCGGGTCAGCGTCGCGCCGGTGGCGACCTTGCCGATCAGGGATTTGAAGTCGTCCATCGGGAGCTTTCATTCGTCGGTGCGGTTCAGAGGCCGATCAGGCAGGCGATGTCGTCGTTGCGAGGAGCAGGGTTGGCCTTCGAAAACCGAACGTGACGAAGCGATCCACTAGGCTTCAAGACCGACCTGAACTGCTTCGCTCAGATCATCGTCAACGAAGTCGCTGACGATGATCTGGCTCGCAAGGACGCCCTTGTCCCTCGATGACGGTGGTGGGGGTTTCGTCCCTCAGTTATTCGAACCCGCCGCGCCGGTGACTTGCGCGAAGGCGCTCTGGTTGATCGACGTGCCGATCTGCTTTTCGACCGTGGAGATATACTGCGCGATTTGCTCATCATTCAGTCCGCGCTGCAACGTCTCGGTCAGCTTCTTGATATCGTCGGACGCCATATCGACCGTCGGCACCGAGATGTCCGTCACGCGATAGACGATCCATTCCGAACCGCCGGTCCCTGGCGTCTGGCCGGCCGCGTCCTTGGCCCCGCGGAACGCGGCCTCGATTGTCGAGGCGGGCAGGCCGGGAACGCTGGCATCGCGCTTGACGTTCGTCGCGGTCTCGACTTTCAGATTGTCGGCCGAGGCCAACGCCGCGAGCGTGCCGCCTTGATTGAGCTGCTGCACCATGTCGGCGGCCTTGGCCTTCAGCCGGTCGGTGACCTGCTGGTCGCGCCAGCGCGTCGCGACCTGATCCTTGACCTCGTCGAGCGTGCGTTCGCGCGACGGCGTGACGCCCATCACGTCGTAATAGACGTAGCCGCCGTTGAAGGTGATGGCTTCGGTATCGACGCCGACATCACTGGCGAAGGCTTGCGGCACGATGTTGACGCCGGGCGGAATGCCGGCGACCGGCTGGCCATCCGGGCCGCGGCCGGAGCGATCGACGGCCTCGAGCGTCACCGGCGTGAGACCGATCTTCTTGGCGGCCTCGACGACATTGGCGCCGCCGCCACGCTCGTCTTCGATCTTGTTGTGCAGATCATTGACCTGCGCCACGGCGCGCTCGCGCGCGAGGTCGCGCTTGATGGTGGCCGCGACGCTGTCATAGCTCGGCGTGACGCCGGGCGTGATCTCGCCCGCCTTCACCAGCACGACGCCGAACCGGCCCTGCACGGGCTGGCTGACGTCGCCGGTCGACAACGCAAAGGCGGCGTCGGCGACGGCCGGGTCGATCACTTCGGCCTTGGCGACCTTGCCAAGATCGATATCGGCGGGACTGGAGCCGCGCTCCTTGGCGATGTCCTCGAACGACGTGCCGGCGGCGATCTTCTCGCGCGCGGCCTTGGCGTCGTCCATTGTCGGTAATACGAGCTGCGACAATTGCCGGCGCTCCGGCGTCGCCAGCTTGGCCTGATTGGCGTCGAACGCCTTCCTGGCGTCCTCGTCGGAGACGGTGCTCCACTTCGCCAGTTCATCCGGCGTCATCACCACGAAGCCGATCTTGCGGAATTCGGGCGCGCGAAACTGGGTCTTGTTGTCCTCATAATAGGCCGCGAGCACCTCCGGCGAGGGATCGGCGATCGTGCCGGCCTGCGCGGCGCTGAGCTTGACGTAATCGATCGACCGCTGTTCATTTTGGAACCGCACCAAGGCGTCGATCTGGGTCTTCGAGGGCTCCAGTCCGGCCGTGATGGTGCCGGCGATCTGGCGACGCAGACCGACCTTGCGCTGCTCGGCGATGTAACGCTGCTCGGTATAGCCGATCTGGCGGACGATCTGGACGAAGCGGTTGGGATCGAACTGGCCGTTCGGTCCCTTGAAGTTCGGATCGTTGTAGATCGTTCGCATCACTTCGGCGTCGGATTGCGCGAGGCCCATGCGGCGGGCGTCCTCGTCGAGGGCGGCTTCCGACACCACCTGCTGCAACACCTGTCGGTCGAGGCCGAAGGTGCGCGCTTGATCCATCGTCAAAGGACGGCCGAACTGGCGGCCGACCTGTTGCAGGCGGTCGGTGAAGGTCTGACGGAATTGCTCGGTGGAGATCTCGGTATTGCCGACCTTGGCGAGCGACGATTGCCCGAAGCCTTTGAAGATGTCGGCTATGCCCCAGACCCCGAAGGATACGATGAGCACGCCCATCACGATGGTCATGATGGTCTTGCCGACCCAGTTGGACGAGGCCTTGCGGATTCCGCGGAGCATGGTGTCACTTTGCGAGGCGAGAGGAACGAAACAGACGCGACGGCGCGCGGCGGGCCAAGCGGGCGGGTCGGCGCGGACACGGTCGCTGCGCGAGGCAGTCGGGTTGTCCATCGCGTGAGCCGGAGCCCGCTTCGTCCGAACCGCGCAAATCGCGTCGCCGAATTGGTGAGCACACCATAAAGTGGCGGACGACAGCCCGCAACCGGCCCCGATGGGCGGTATGGGCGGTCAGTTGCCGCGTCCCAAGGAACTTTTGCGCGATCTCAGCCATTTGGTCCGCGATCATCACGGGGACGGGATATGTCGCGAGGTTTGACGATTGCCACCATCGCCGGCTTGCTGGCGGTCACCTCGGCCGAGCTCGCGGCGGCTCAGATGCCGTCCGCCGCACAATCGCAGAATTCAGAACGCGAGCCGCAGACACTCAAGCCCGGCGCGAATTCCTTCGCCGAGAGTCAGGTCCGTGACCTGCTTGGAAAGCAGGGCTACGCGAACATCTCGCCGCTGGTGAACGACAAAAACGGAATCTGGCATGGCAAGGCCACGAAAGATGGCAAGCCGGTCGAGGTCAGCGTCGATTACCAGGGCCGGATCGCGGCAAAATAAACCTGGAGGACTGCCAGTGACCGCCACCATCTCGCGCCTGTTCAAGGATTACGCCGCGGCGCAGGACGCCGTGAAGGCGCTGGAACAGGCCGGCATTCCCACTGACGACATCAGCATTATCGCCAACAACGCCGACAAGTGGTTCGATCCGGACTTCGCCTCCGCCGCCGGCAAAGGCGCCGCGGTCGGCGCCGGGTTCGGTGGTTTCGGCGGATTGCTCGCCGGTCTGGGCCTGCTGGCGATTCCCGGCCTCGGGCCGGTCGTGGCGGCCGGCTGGCTCGCCGCCGCCGCCGCCGGCGCGGTGGCGGTCGGGG
>JAQGJY010000473.1 GCA_028290325.1 Tardiphaga sp. | reverse complement strand
CCGCTCGTCATGCAGCCCGCGTCGCTGCCGCATCGTCTCAACGCCGTGCGTCGGCGCCAAGGCACGGACCAGCACCGCGCTGCCCGATCCCGGCGCCTCACAGACGAAATTGACGCACCAGTGGATGCCGTAGGAGCGATAGATATACGCGGTGCCGCCGGGCCCGAACATCGCGCCATTGCGCGGCGTCTGGCGCCGGTAGGAATGCGAGGCCGGGTCGGTCTGGTGATAGGCTTCGGTCTCGACGATGACGCCGCCGACGCCGCCGAACAGCAGCGTGGCCCCGATCAATTCGGGCGCGACGTCATGCACGCTGCGGTCAAAGAAGGCTTGGTCGAGCAAAGGCCCCAGGCCGTCTGTTTTGAAGGCTTCCATCCGCATCGCTCTACAGGGCCAGTGCGGGTTGCGGCAAGCCGCTCTTCGGCTTAACTAAACCCCTCAGACAAGGACTCCCGATGGTCGTCGTCCTCGATACCGTTTCCGCAACACCGCTGCGTCCGCGCCACCCCGAAAAGGTGAACCGGCCGGACACGGTTTCGCCGCCCAAGCCGGACTGGATCCGGGTGCGCGCGCCGAATTCGCGCGGCTATGCGGAAACCCGCAACATCGTCAAAGAGAACAAGCTGGTCACCGTCTGCGAGGAGGCCGGCTGCCCGAATATCGGCGAGTGCTGGGACAAGAAGCACGCGACGTTCATGATCATGGGCGACACCTGCACCCGCGCCTGCGCCTTCTGCAACGTCAAAACCGGCATGCCCAACGCGCTCGACAGCAGCGAGCCGGACCATGTCGCGCTCGCCGTCTCGAAGCTTGGCCTGCGTCACGTCGTCATCACCTCGGTCGATCGCGACGATCTGGCGGACGGCGGCGCGGATCATTTCGCGCGCACCATTGGCGCGATCCGCCTGGCGTGCCCGGCCACCACGATCGAAATCCTCACCCCGGATTTCCTGCGCAAGCCCGGCGCCCTCGAGCAGGTGGTCGCGGCGAAGCCGGACGTGTTCAACCACAATCTCGAAACCGTGCCGTCGCGTTATCTCACCGTGCGGCCGGGCGCGCGCTATTTCCACTCGATCCGGCTATTGCAGCGGGTCAAGGAGCTCGACCCGACCATCTTTACCAAGTCCGGCATCATGGTCGGGCTCGGCGAGGAGCGCCACGAAGTGTTGCAGGTGATGGACGACCTGCGCTCGGGCGATGTCGATTTTCTCACCATCGGGCAGTACCTGCAACCGACGCGCAAGCATCATCAGGTGATGCGCTACGTCACGCCGGATGAATTCGCGGGCTACGAGACGGTGGCCTACAGCAAGGGTTTCCTGATGGTGTCGGCGAGCCCGCTGACGCGCTCCTCGCATCATGCCGGCGAGGATTTCGCCAAACTGCAGGCGGCGCGGGCCGCATTGGCATCGAGCTGACCGATGCCGCAATTCACCAACAGGCGCCGCGTCCGCCACAGCGCCGACGAGATGTTCGATCTCGTCGCCGACGTCGAGAAGTATCCGGCGTTCGTACCGTTGTGCAAGGACATCAAAATCCGTCAGCGCGGCAACAAGCCGGATGGCACCGAAGTGATCGTCGCGGACATGACGGTGTCGTTCAAGCTGGTGCGGGAGGCGTTCACCAGCCGCGTGACGCTCGATCGCGCCCACCGCAAGATTCTCGTCGAATATCTGCAAGGGCCGTTCTCGACATTGGAGAACCGCTGGACCTTCGAATCGCACGGCGACGATTGCGACGTGACCTTCTTCATCAACTATGAATTCAAGAGCCGGATGCTCGCGATCCTGATGGGCGCGATGTTCGACACCGCCTTCCAGCGCTTCGCCGCCGCGTTCGAGAAACGTGCCGATCAGGTTTATGGGGTGCGGAAGCCGACGACGAGTTCGACGTCATCCTGAAGGATGGCATCTCGCCTGTTGCAAAGATCAAACTTTCTTCGTCACCACACGCTTCGTCACCCGCCGTTTCGCGGCGCTGCGACGCGGCGTCCGCGCGACCCGAACCTCGACCGCACGAACGGTCTTCTTGGTCGGTGCCTGCGGCCCGCGCGCCAGTTCGGTCAGCATCTTCAAGGCTTCGATCACGGAGCGCTGGCGCACCTGCGAGCGCCCGATCGCACCGAACCGACATTCGCGGCTGGTGATGCGGCCGTCACGCGCCGCCACGGCGAAATGGACGAGGCCGACCGGTTTTCCGGGCACGGCGCCGCCGGGGCCGGCGATGCCTGTGATCGAGACCGCGAGATCGGCGTCGGCCTTTTCCAGCGCGCCGATCGCCATGGCGATCGCCGTCTCCTTGCTCACCGCGCCGAATGTCTCGAGTGTCGAGGTCTCGACGCCGAGCATCGCGTGCTTGGCCGCGTTGGAATAGGTCACGAAGCCGCGATCGATCACGTCGGACGAACCGGGGATGTCGGTCAGCGCCGCCGCGACCAGCCCGCCGGTGCAGGATTCGGCCGTCGCGATCATCAGCTTGCGGCTGCGGCAGATGTCGAGCAGCGCGCGGGCGAGGGGGCGTGCGTTGCTGCTCTCGGCCATGTCAATCGACCCAAGGTAACCGAATGGTGGCGCTCGCCATTGCGGCGATGCCTTCCTCGCGACCCGTGAACCCGAGGCGCTCGCTCGTCGTCGCCTTCACCGCGACACGCGAGAGCGACAACCCGGTAATCTCGGCGATGCGCGCGCGCATCGCGTCACGCAGCGGACCGATTTTGGGACGTTCGCAGATCAATGTGACGTCAAGATGCGCGATGCGTCCGCCGCGCGCGGTCACGCGCTCGACGGCGTAGGTGAGGAAAGCGTCGGAGGCCGCGCCCTTCCATTTGTCATCACTTGGCGGAAAGTGCGAGCCGATATCGCCGTCGGCCAACGCGCCCAGGATTGCGTCGACCAGAGCGTGCAGGCCGACATCGCCATCGGAATGCGCCAGAAAGCCTTTTGTATGGGGCACGCGCACACCGCAGATCATCAGATGGTCGCCGTCGCCGAAGGCGTGGACGTCGTAGCCCGTGCCGGTGCGGACATCTCCCAGCGCGGCGGCGAGCCGCGCTTCCTCGCGTACAAAATCTTCCGGTGTGGTCAGCTTCATGTTCGCAGGATCGCCTTCAAAGGTCGCGACCGTCAATCCCGCCCATTCGGCGAGCGCGGCGTCATCGGTGAAATCGGAGCGGCCGTCGCGCGCGGCGCGGCGGTGGGCGTCAAGGATAATGTCGTAGTTGAAGGCCTGCGGGGTCTGCGCGATCCGCAGATGCGCGCGGTCGGGCGTCGCGATCACCGCACCATTGGCGTCCACCTGCTTGATCGTGTCGGTGACGAGCGCGGTCGGGATCGCCGCGCCGGTGATGCCGGCGGCGGCGATCGCGCGATCGATCACGGCCGAGGTGACGAAAGGCCGGGCGGCGTCATGAATCAGAACGATATCCGGCCTCTGCGCGACCAGGGCTTCAAGTCCGGCGAGAACCGAGGCCTGTCGCGTCGCGCCACCATTGACGGCCTGATTGCAGGCGAGCCCGGCCACGGCCCGCGCGAACATCGCGGCGTCGTCCGGATTGACGACCGGCTGCACGGCATGCACCGACTCATGGTCACAAAATGGCTCCAAGGCGCGGGCGATCACGCTGCGGCCGGCGATCATGCGGTATTGCTTTGGACCACCCGCGCCAGCGCGGAGACCGCGGCCGGCGGCGACGATGAGGGCGGCGGTTTTCGGTGGATTCGACATCGGCTGTATACGGCTCGGACCAGGGAAACCGCAAAAACGCGGGCGGCGGCAAGCCCTTAGCACGGGCTGAGCGAAACCCGCACAATTTCCATCGCTGTGGACAAAACCACGGCAGAAATGTTGCACTGCACTTGCAATATCGCCGGATATGTCTATTGTCTAGGCACGGCGCTTGACTGCTCAACATTTGAGCGCAACACTGTCGCAGCGGTCCCAATGATGCAGCCGCGACGAACACGAGACAGACTGTGACTGGTTCGCTGAATCCTCCATTACCACACTTGAAAATCGGTGACATCGAGGTCGCGAACCGCGTCGTGCTCGCGCCGATGTCGGGCATCACCGACGCGCCATTCCGTCGGATCACCGCCCGACTCGGCGCCGGCCTGGTAGTCTCGGAAATGACCGCCAGCGACGATTTGGCGCGCGGGCGGCCGATGTCCGTGCTGCGCTGCGAAGCGACCGGAATCGGTCCGCACGTCGTCCAGCTCGCCGGCTGCGAAACCCATTGGATGGCCGAGGGCGCGCGCATCGCCGAAGGCGGCGGCGCTGACATTATCGACATCAATATGGGCTGCCCGGCCCGCCATGTGACCGGCGGACAGTCCGGTTCGGCGCTGATGCGCGATCTCGATCATGCGCTGACCTTGATCGAGGCGACGGTCGGCGCGGTCCGTGTGCCCGTGACCCTGAAGATGCGGCTGGGCTGGGACGACAACTCGCGCAACGCGCCGGACCTGGCGAGGCGCGCGCAGGACGCCGGCATCCGGCTGATCACGGTGCACGGCCGCACGCGCTGTCAGTTCTA
>JAQGJY010000470.1 GCA_028290325.1 Tardiphaga sp. | reverse complement strand
GGCTTCTGGCCGGCCGCGCAGGCGCCAAGCCATTTCGCCTCGATCGTGATGTTACTGTCGCGCGGCGCGCCCTTGGGCGCGTTCGGCGCCTGCGATGTCGTTTTCACCGTGTAAGCGGAATTGAAATCGCCGACGACATCCGCTCGCGTCGTGGCTGTGACGCCGGCGACGGTGCAGACCGAATTGGTCACGTAACCATTCGCGGTCTTTTGCGTCTCGGTCTTGGAGCAGACGTTTTTCGCCATTGGCATGAACGCATCGCTCATCCGCTTGTCGGTGGCTGCGTCCGTGCAATGCTGCATCGTCATGCCCGGCATCTGGCCGGACGGCAGCATTTTCATGTCCCACAAACCCGGCTTGCGAATCGGCAGTTCGACGGCATGCGCCGTCCCGACGGCGAGGCAGACGGCCGCCAAACCCAACAGTTGCTTCGACAGCGCCATCGTCGGTCTCCTCACGCCAGGCAAGCCAACTGTGAGTAACGCGGTTCAATAGCGCGTGCGAAGCGGCCGGTCGTACCCGCCGTGGGGCACCCATTTGCAAGCGAACGAGATGTAGCCGCCGTAATAAGCCTGGGTCGCGAGCAGCTTCGGCACCTTGCCATACTGCGCGCAATGCGCGATCGACGTCGCGCGAATGTCGATCTGGCCGACGAGATTGTACGAGATGATGCCGCCAGTATCGTTGCCCTTGATCGGCGGCACGACGTCCGCGCGCGCGATCCCGCAAAACGCCAAGCTTGCCATCGTCGCCAGCAGCGCCGGCTTCATCATTCGCATCATCGACTCCCTTGTTACCCCGGTTCTAGACGGCATTGAGGGCGGAGAAAAGAACGCCAAAGCCACACTCGCCGGGTTATGCCGGGATAGACGGCGGGTGTTGCCCGCGGGCACTTGACCCGTCCCGGGCTTCGCGGCACCGTCCGGGCAATCTTTTCAGCAGCGGACCTTCTCCATGCGCGACATTCTCGGCAGCCTCAAACGCATCGCCCTTGGCGCGCTGCTCGTCCTCTTGCCCGCTATCGCGGGACCGGCCCAGGCCGCCGATCCGCTGGAGAAGAACTTCTATCTGTCCGGCCCGCGTTATGATGGCAACTTGCCGGCCTGTGAATCCATGCTCGGGCGTGTCTCGTCGCGTTTCGCCGAGAAGGAAAGCACGTTCTGGAATTCCGCATTGCAGATCGTTGGCTATGACCACGTTCAGGAAACCGCGTTCCGGCCCTGGCAGTCCGATAACATTCCGCGCCGTTATTGCTCGGCCCGCGCGATGCTGAACGACGGCAAGCCGCGCACCGTGCATTTCTCGATCATCGAGGATGGCGGGATCGCCAGCTTCGGTGATGGCATCGAATTCTGCGTCGTGGGGCTGGATCGCAACTGGGCGTTCAACCCGGCCTGCAAGGCGGCGCGTCCGTAACGGGCGCTTCGGTCTGACGTTCGACAAGCCCGGCCTTGGTGCCGGGCTTTATTTTGTTCTTGTCGTGTTCCATTTGCCTGATACGGTTCCACCACAAGTGTGGGGCGGGGAAGTCGTGATGCGGTTTTCGGTGAAGGGGTTTCTCGCGCTGGCGGTGGCGCTGTTCGGTTTGGCGTTGGCGCAGTCCGCATCGGCGCAACAGGACCGCCGGCAGAATGCGCCGGGCGAGTTCGATTTTTACGTGCTGGCGCTGTCATGGTCGCCGTCGTTTTGCGAGGCCGCGGCCGAGCGTGGCAATTCGGGCCGCTCGCAGCAGTCGCAATGCGGCGGGCGACCGTTCTCCTTCGTCGTCCACGGGCTCTGGCCGCAATATGAGCGTGGCTTTCCCGATTACTGTCAGCGGCCGTCGCCGCGGCTGGATCGCCGCATCATGACGTCAATGCTCGATCTGATGCCGGCACCCGGGTTGATTTTCAACGAATGGGACAAGCACGGCACCTGTTCGGGGCTCGGACCGAAAGGCTACTTCGAGACGATCCGCAAGGCGCGTTCGGCGGTCAAGATCCCCGACGAGTATCTGCAACTGAACGAGACCAAGACGGTCTCGCCTGACGATATCGAGACCGCCTTCATCAAGGTCAATCCGGGACTCAGCAATGCGGCGATGGCCACGATCTGCGATCGCAACCGGCTGACCGAGGTTCGGATCTGCATGAGCAAGGATTTGCAGTTCCGGGCTTGCGAGGAGATCGATCGCCGCGCCTGCCGCCGCGACAAGGTCGTGATGCCGCCGGTCCGCGGCGGATAGCGCGCGCGTGTTTTGCGTGGACGCGCAATGTCGCGTAGGGCTTGCGGCATGAATTATCGCCACGCCTTTCATGCCGGATCCTTCGCCGACGTCATCAAGCACATCGTGCTGGTGCGAATTCTCACCTATCTGCACGAGAAGCCGGCGCCGTTCCGGGTCATCGACAGTCATGCCGGCGCCGGGCTTTACGATCTGTCCGGCGAGGAGGCGCAACGCACCGGAGAATGGCTGACCGGCATCGCGCGGCTGATGCAGGCGCGCCTGTCCGAGGCCACCGTGCCGCTGGTCGCGCCTTACCTCGACATCGTTCGCTCGTTCAATCCGCCGCGCGGACTGACCGCCTATCCCGGATCGCCGCTGATCGCGCGTAAACTGCTGCGCCCGCAGGATAGTCTCGTGGCCTGCGAAGTCGCTCCCGGCGCGCGCAAGCAGTTGATCGGCGCGTTGCGGCGTGACCCGCAGGCCCGGGTGGTCGATCTCGACGGCTGGGTTGGACTGCCGGCCTTCGTGCCACCGAAGGAGCGTCGCGGCGTGGTGCTGATCGACCCGCCTTTCGAAGCCAAGGACGAATTCGAGCGGATGGCGCACGGCTTTGCCGAAGCGTTCGCGAAATGGCCGACCGGCATCTATGTGCTGTGGTATCCGGCCAAAAGTCGCCGCGCGACCGACACGCTGGCCGAGCGGGTCGCCTCGATCGCGCCCGCCGGCAAGGTGCTGCGCCTCGAATTCAGCAGCGCGCCGCAGCAGGCCGACGGCGCACTGACATCGGCGGGATTGCTGATCGTCAATCCGCCCTGGACACTGGCCGCCGAGATGAAAGTCATCCTGCCCGAGCTGGAAAAGCCGCTCGGCCAAGGCGGCGCGGGCCGCTTCCGACTGGAAACCGCCAAGGCCTGAGGCGGGGCGAAATGTCCGATGTCGGGCATAGGCAAGGCCGCTCCAACCGTATTATGCTTGCCGGATCAAGACGGGCATTGCGTTCCGCTTCCGCGAATGGTTGCGGCGGGGTGAATGGGCCTTACGATCGATTGCCGGCTGTCCAGGATATCCGGCAGCAAATGCCCGTCTAAGCGCGGTCCAAACCGCGTCGGCCAAGACGAGCAGGGGATTGTCCGTATGACCATGACGGGGACGGTGAAATTCTTCAACAGCGAGCGCGGCTACGGATTCATCAAACCCGATGACGGCGGACGCGACGTCTTCGTCCATATCACGGCGGTCGAGCGCGCCGGCCTGAAGGATTTGGCGGAGGGCGCGAAGATCGCATTCGAGGTCGAGCCCGACAAGAAGGGCAAGGGACCAAAGGCCGTCAACCTCGTCATAGCGCCCTGAAATACAACTGTTGTGAACCATGCGCGCAGGCCGGACCCACCCGCCCGGCATCGTTTGGTGTCACTTCATCAAATAACAAGACATCGGGGCCACACTGCGACGCTGATCAAGCACTCAAGCGTCGAGGCCGATGTTGCGCGGGCGACTTCCCAACCTGTTGTCGAATATATTCGCCGGTGATCTCGCGCCGCTCGGTGGTCCCGTCGTCAGTGATAGACTGTCGGGCTACGTGCGCGCCGAGCAAATGCGGCTGGTGAAGCGTAATTCGTCCGGCCTGATGCTGGCTAATATCTGCAATGCCGTCGTGCTGATGGTGGCGGTGATCGGTTCGGCTGACGCCGTCGTCGCGCAGGCGTGGTGCGGCGTCATTGTTTTCGTCGCCGGATTCTATGGGTGGAGAGCGCGTTTCTCGCGACGGATCACACCGC
>JAQGJY010000165.1 GCA_028290325.1 Tardiphaga sp. | reverse complement strand
ATGTCGAAACAGGACGTCGCGGACACCATCGGCGTGGCGCGCGAAACCGTTTATAAAAACGATCGCGCGCGCGCGCCCAAGACGCAGGCGCGCGGCATCGAAATGCTCGAAATCATTCACCGCATCTCGAACTGGGCCGGAGGGCAACGGCAGGCGATGGCATGGTATCGCGCCGAGCCGATTCCCGCTTTTGGCGGCCGCACGGCGGAAGCGTTGGTCAAGGATGGTCATGCCGCCGCCGTGCGGGATTATCTCGATCATGTGGCGACCGGCGGCTTTGCGTGAAATGGCGCGGCATTGGCTATCGGGCGCACGATCCGGCGTGGGCCTGGCAGCCGCTCTCCGGAGCCGGCGCGGCCGCAAAGGGTGGCCGATTCAATCCCGTGGGGACGCCGGCGCTCTATCTGGCCTTGACGATCGAGGGGATGTTTCTCGAAACGAGCCATGGCTTCGGCCATCGCTTTGATCCCCTCACTGTATGCTCCTATGACGTGGACGTTGATGATCTGATCGATCTGCGAACCGAGTCGGCGTGCGAGAGTGCCAGTGTCAAATCGTCGGATTTGGCGTGCGGTTGGGCGATGGACATGGCGGCCGGGATCAAGCCCGCGTCCTGGAGCATCGCCGAGCGATTGATCGCCGCAGGCGCGGCCGGCATCCTCGTGCCATCGTTTGCTCGAGGCGCCCGGCAAGATATGATCAATCTGGTGCTTTGGCGGTGGAGCCCGACACGTCCTCACCGGGTGACGGTGCATGATCCGTCCGGCCGACTGGCCAAATTGAGACCGACATAACAGCCTCACGGCAGATCGATTGGAGTTGAAGCCATGCAAATCTATTGGTCGCCGCGCACGCGGTCCTTTGCATCCCTGTGGGCGCTGGAAGAAACCGGCATGCCCTATGAGGCGGTGCTGACGGACATTTCGATCGGCGCGCAGAAGACGCCGGAATATCTCGCGATCAATCCCATGGGCAAGGTGCCGGCCTTGAAGGATGGCGACGTCACGATCGCCGAATCCGCCGCGATCATCGCTTATATCGCGGAGCGTTTTCCGGCCGCGAAACTGGCGCCCGAGATCGGCCATCCGCAGCGCGGAAAATATCTGCAATGGATGTTCTTTGCGGCGAATATCGAAGCCGCCATCACGCAGATTTTTACCAAGATCGAGATGCCCACCAGTTCGGCGGGATGGGGCAGCGCGGACCAGGTGTTCGACGTGCTCGACAAGGCACTGGAGACCGGGCCTTGGCTGCTCGGCCAGCGCTTTTCAGCCGCCGATATCGTGATCGGATCCGGTCTCAACTTCGCCGTGCGCGCATTCAAGATGGTGCCGCCGCGGCCGTCCTTCGATCGTTATCTCGACCGGATCAGCGCGCGCGAGGCGTTCAAGGCCGCCGAAAAGATGGGGGCGGTGTGAGTTCGCCAAACCCGGCCCCGCGGTCGTCAGCCGCGCCTGTCGCGCGACAGCGGCGTGGCCCAGCGCGCGCTACAACTCGTCCGGCCGCGGCATCGAGATGATGTTGTAGCCGCTATCGACGTAATGCACTTCGCCGGTGACGCCGCCGGACAGCTCCGACAGCAGATACAGCGCCGAGCCCCCGAGTTCATCGAGCGTCACGCCGCGCCCGAGCGGCGAATGCTTCTGCTGGAACGCAAACATCACGCGCGCGTCGCCAATCCCGGACCCGGCGAGCGTGCGGACCGGACCCGCCGAGATCGCGTTGACGCGAATGCCCTGTCGGCCATAGTCGGCGGCGAGATAGCGCGTCGAGGCCTCGAGCGCGGCCTTGGCGACGCCCATCACGTTATAATTCGGCATCACGCGGTTTGACCCATCGAAGGTCAGCGTGATGATCGCGCCGCCGTCCGGCATCATCTCCGCGGCTCGCTTCGTCACTTCCGTGAAGGAGAAGCACGAGATCACCATCGTGCGCGAAAAATTCGCGCGCGTCGTGTCGGCATATCTGCCCTTCAATTCGTTCTTGTCCGAAAAGCCGATCGCGTGGACGACGAAATCGAGCTTGCCCCATTTGTCCCCCAGCGCGGCGAAGGTCGCGTCGACGCTGGCGATGTCCTCGACATCGCACGGCAAAACCAGCTCGGACTTCAACGAGTCCGCCAGCGGCTTGACCCGCTTGCCGAGCGCTTCACCCTGATAGGTGAACGCCAGCTCGGCGCCATGCGCGTGCAGCGTCTTGGCGATGCCCCACGCAATCGAATGATCGTTGGCGACGCCCATGATGAGCCCGCGCTTGCCGTGCATCAAACCTTGCATTGATTACGCTCCCCGTCATGTCACTGACGTCATCACCCGCCCGGTGCGCAATCGCAAGGGCGGGCGATCCAGTAACGCCATCGCCGCGGCTCGATGGCCCCGCGCCGCAGCGTATTGGATCCTCCGCCTGCGCGGAGTCTGACGGCTTCAATTCGCTTATGCATCCAGCCGGCGGAACACCAACGTTGCGTTGGTGCCGCCGAAGCCGAAGGAATTCGAGAGCACGGTGCCCAGCTTGGCGTTGTCGATACGCTTGCGAACGATCGGCATGTCGGCGAACGCCGGATCGAGTTCGGTGATGTTGGCGCTTTCGCAGATGAAGCTATTCTGCATCATCAGCAGCGAATAGATCGCTTCCTGCACGCCGGTCGCGCCGAGCGAATGACCGGTCAGCGATTTCGTCGCGGAAATCGGCGGGCATTTGTCTTC
This sequence comes from Tardiphaga sp., assembly GCA_028290325.1. Classification (GTDB taxonomy): domain Bacteria; phylum Pseudomonadota; class Alphaproteobacteria; order Rhizobiales; family Xanthobacteraceae; genus Tardiphaga. Next base: position 2,105 of record JAQGJY010000165.1, on the reverse strand, counting down.
GTTGCCGAACACCTTGCGGATCGCCGCGATTTCCGGCGGATCGCCAGCCGGTGTCGAGGTCGCATGCGGGTTGATGTAATCGACCTTGGTGTTGACGCCGGCCATGGCAATCCGCATGCAGCGCTCGGCGCCTTCGCCCGATGGCGCGACCATGTCGTAACCATCCGAGGTGGCGCCGTAGCCGACGACCTCGCCGTAGATTTTGGCGCCACGCGCTTTGGCGTGCTCGAGCTCTTCGAGAACGACCACGCCGGCGCCGCCGGCGATGACGAAGCCGTCGCGGCTGATGTCATAGGCGCGCGACGCCGTCGATGGCGTGGCGTTATATTTCGACGACATCGCGCCCATGGCGTCGAACAGCACCGACAGCGACCAGTCGAGTTCCTCGCAGCCGCCGGCGAACACGATGTCCTGCTTGCCCCACTGGATCATTTCATAGGCGTTGCCGATGCAATGATTGGATGTCGCGCAGGCCGACGAGATCGAATAGTTCACGCCCTTGATCTTGAACCAGGTCGCGAGCGTCGCCGACGCGGTGGATGACATCGCCTTTGGCACGGCGAACGGGCCAACGCGCTTCGGGCCCTTGGTGCGGGTGATGTCGGCGGCCTCGACAATGGTGCGCGCGGACGGTCCGCCAGAACCCATGATGATGCCGGTGCGCTCGTTCGAGATCTCGGACGGCTCCAACCCGGAGTCCTGAATCGCCTGCTCCATCGCGACGTGGTTCCAGGCCGCGCCTTCGGCGAGAAAACGATAGGCACGCCGATCGACGACCTCGGCCGGATTCAGCGTCGGCTTGCCCTGCACCTGCGAGCGGAATCCAAGCTCGGCGTATTTCTCTGCCCGCGTGATGCCCGATTTCGCCTCATGAAGGCTCGCAAGCACTTCCTGACTGTTGTTTCCGATGGACGAGACAATGCCCATCCCCGTGATGACAACCCGTCTCATGATCGCCTCGCCCTATCGTTTCGATTGATTGATGATCGGCTTGATATAAGTCGTGAAGACGACGGCCGCCATTGGCCATCGTAAAAGGCGGTGGCGTCAAGCCGCAGGTAGCGGCGCACTGGCCTTGAGAAGGCCGACCTTCAAATCCTTCGCGGTATAGAAACGCTCGCCATCCGCGTAAAGCGTGCCGTCGGCGATGCCTAACCACAGCTTCGAGCGCATGACGCGCTTGATGTCGATATTATAAACGATCTTCTTGATATTCGGCAGCACCTGTCCTGCGAACTTCAACTCGCCGAGGCCCAGGGCGCGGCCGCGACCTTGTCCGCCGCTCCAGCCCAGGAAGAAACCGACCATCTGCCACATCGCGTCGAGGCCAAGGCACCCCGGCATCACAGGATCACCCTTGAAATGGCAGCCGAAGAACCAGAGGTCCGGCGTCACGTCGAGCTCGGCGCGGATCACGCCCTTGCCGTATTCACCGCCGGTCTCGGAAATCTCGGCGATACGATCGAACATCAGCATCGGCGGCAGCGGCAGTTGCGCGTTGCCGGGGCCGAACAGTTCGCCACGCCCGGAAGCCAGCAGGTCCTCGTACTCGTAACTGTTGCGCCTGTCCTGCATCGCCCTCGCCTTGCTAAATTCGTTCAATGCCATGGGAGCTATGCGCTGCCAGCATGGTCATCTATCATGGTTCCGGATCCGGAAGTCATGTGCGCCCGTCTAACATAGGCTCCGAAGCGGTCAAAGCGCTGCCGATCGTTGCATCGCGACAATCAACACTTCCGAGCCCGTGGCCCGCTCTAGTTGCGAAAAACTTGCATCTGCGGGCCTTACTTTCTATAAAGAAGCTTGTGTCAAAGCTGCAATCCGAGGTCTGGCGTGGAAATCAACGACGTGCCGAACGTGAATGACGATGCCGCTTTCATCGCGGAGATCGGTCGCGGACGTCAGCCCGCGCTGACCGGATGCCCGTGGCACGACGTCAACGAGATGTTGTCGTCCGTTGGCCTGCGCCCGACGCGGCAGCGGATGGCGCTGGGCTGGTTGCTGTTCGGCAAGGGCGCGCGCCATCTGACGGCGGAAATGCTGTACGAAGAAGCCACCTTGGCGAAGGTGCCGGTCTCGCTGGCGACGGTCTATAACACGTTGAA
>JAQGJY010000447.1 GCA_028290325.1 Tardiphaga sp. | reverse complement strand
TGGGTGCGCTCGACGCCTGCAACGACTCGAGTTCAGCAACCGCGTCGAGGTTAATGTCATTGACGATCAGGCGGAAACCCTTGCGGCAGAGGTTGGACGCCATTGGCCGTCCCATGCGACCCAATCCAATGAACCCGATCGTTTCCATGCGCTTTTCCCCACCACGATTGCGGCGCGGCCTTAACGGCCGGCTCATTCTCTGAATACCTCTTTAGCGCGTCGGCGAGATGGTCGGCCTATAAAAGTTCGGCATGACAGCTTGAAGCAGATGTGAATAGCGATTGCCGGCGCCGATGCGCTAGCAGTTGAGCCGCCACCGCATGCCGGTGCTCTATGGGAGATGAAGAACTGATGGCCGCCGCCAGCGCTGAGACAACCGTGGATGCCGCCCTCGACTGGCCGCTCGCGATCTACACCACGCTGAAAAGCTACAACGTGAAGCAGGTCTGCTACGTGCCGGACGCTGGCCATTCGCGCCTTATCAACCTGTCGCACGACGACCCAGCGATCCAGACGACGGTGCTGACGACCGAGGAAGAAGGTATCGCACTTTGTGCCGGTGCGTGGCTCGGCGGTGACCGGTCTGTGTTGTTGATGCAGTCGAGCGGCGTCGGCAATTGCATTAATATGCTGTCCCTGATGAACGCCTGCCGTCTGCCGCTGCTGACGATCGTGACGATGCGCGGCGAATGGGCTGAGTTCAATCCCTGGCAGATCCCGATGGGCACGGCGACGCCGGCCGCGCTTGAATTGATGGGCGTGACGCTGCTGCGCATCGAGACCCCGGACGAGGTCGCGGAGGTGATCTCCGCTGCCGCGACCCTGGCCTATGACGGCGACCAGCAGATTGCGGTCCTCATTTCGCAACGGATGCTCGGCCGCAAAAAGTGGGTGGAGGCGAAGTGATGACGACGACATTTGGCACAATGGATCGCCGCGCCGCCGTCAAGGGGTTGCTGGTCGATCGGAAAAATCTGCTGGTTGTCTCCGGCCTCGGATCGCCGTCCTACGACGTGTTTGCCGCTGGCGATCATGACGCCAACTTCTATCTCTGGGGAGCGATGGGCGGCGCTGCCATGGTTGGCCTCGGCCTCGCGCTGGCGCAGCGAACGCGCCCGGTGCTGGTCTTGACCGGCGACGGCGAGGCGTTGATGGGGCTCGGAGCCCTGCTGACGACCGCCGTGAAAAAGCCAGCTAACCTCACGATCGGGGTGCTCGACAATGGCCATTTCGGCGAAACCGGGATGCAGCTCAGCCATTCAGGGCTCGGCTCGCGGCTCGATATCATCGCGCGGGGAGCAGGTTTCTCGGATGTGACGGAGATCGCCGACCTGACCCATGTCGAAGCGTTTCGTCCGCATCTGCATGACCTGTCGCGTGGGCCGCGTTTCGCCCGGATCAAGATCGCGCCTGGCAATCCCGAGCGCGCTTTGCCGCCGCGTGACGGCACCTATGTGAAAAATCGCCTGCGTCAGCATCTCGGTTTCGCGGTGACGTGAGGCATCACGCTGTCCTGATATTCCAGAGCCCGTCATCGACCAGGCTCGCGATTTCAGCGCGGATCAGGTTTGAGATGGCATTCGTAGCGACCGACGGTTGACGGTCCGCCGGGCGTGCGAGGATCAACTCGCGGGTGATCGCTGGCCTTGCGATTACCGCCGTCTCAAGCCGGCCTTCCGCGACCTCGTTGCGGACGGCGGAGGGCGGCAGCAACGTGAAGCCGATGCCTTCTTCGACGATGCTGGTCAGCACCCGAAATGAATCCGCTTCCATCAGCACTTTCAGCGCGAGGTTCTTGCGCGCGGCAGCGCGTTCGATCAGCGCGCGCAGCCCGTGCGAATGGCTTGGCAATACGAGATTTTGTGCCGCGAGCCAGGCGATGTCGACTTCGCCACGCTCGTTCAATTTGCTGCCGCGCGGGCCGACCGCAACGACATCGTCGCGCCCCAGTGTCTCGACACTGAGATGCAAATCGGACGAGGGGCCATAAATGATCGCCAGGTCCATCTCCCCGCGATGCAGCCATTCGACAAGATGGCCACCATAGCTCTCGACGATCAACAGCGACACCGCCGGCAGCGTCTGGATGATGCGGCGCGCGAAGCGAGCCGACAGCACGCAGCTCACGGTCGGCACCAGGCCGAGGACGACGCGCCCTGACGGCGTACCGCCGACGGATTGCAGATCGTCACGGACCTGCTCGATCTGGCGGACAAGGCCGCTGGTTCGATCCAGCAGCAATTGCCCGGCGCTGGTGAGCACCATGCCGCGACCGTTGCGCGTGAACAGCTCGACGCGCAGCTCGTGTTCGAGCAGTTTGATCTGCCGGCTCAGCGCCGGCTGCGCGACCCGCAAATGGTCCGAGGCCTTGCTGAGGCTGCCCAGCTCGGCGACAGACCGGAACGTTCTGAGTCGGCGAAGATCCATCCGCCAGACTTGCGGCTTTTAGAATCGAAAGCTAGAGGCTTTTGAGCAAATGACGCAGCCGGCGGTCGCAACGCGAAGTTTGGGCGATCTCGAATGATCTGGCGCTTCCGTTGAAGGTCTTCTCGATTTTTCCGTCGGCAGAATCCATGGTTATTCGGCCCGGCGTCGGAGCGTCAGGCGCTCAGACCGAGCCACAAACGTGCCGGAAGGATATCGTCTTGAACGGGGGCTTCGACGCCGTGGCAAGCTCGGCATCAGACCGCGTGACGCGGATAATCATCGCCCGGTTAGACGAGTCGTTTAGGAGCTCACAGGTCACGTTTCTGGTTATCGCGAAATTCCTCCACGTGCTCGGGCTCTTTTTCGTCGATCGTCGACAAGCCAGTATCGGCCCGGTCGGTGACGCGCAGTAGATTATCCAGCTTGGCATGGATCGCTTGAG
>JAQGJY010000162.1 GCA_028290325.1 Tardiphaga sp. | reverse complement strand
CAGCGCCTCGCCGTCGTCGCCGACCAGCTCGATAGCGAACAGGTTGATGACGGACTAAGCAACGACGTTGCGCTCGATCTCACGCGGCTCGATAACTTTCCGGGCGTCGTCCTTCAGGTGCAGCACGATCGTGGTGCCGTGCGACACGCGGCCCTCGCCTTCGGCGGCCGGTTCGACGGTGAAGCCGCTGCCACCCGACGACGACCAGACGAAGCTCTCGTCGCCGCCGGCGCGGCGGCTGGTGACGACGATCTTTTCCGCCACCATGAAAGCCGCATAGAAGCCGACGCCGAACTGACCGATCAGCCCCGCGCCTTCCTTGGCTTCCGACATCCTGGCGAGAAACGACTTGGTGCCGGACCGCGCGATGGTACCGAGATTGTCGATCAATTCCTGCCGATCCATGCCGATGCCGCTGTCGCTGATCGTCAGCGTGTTGGCGGCGCTGTCCGGCGTGATGCGGATTGACGGTTTCTCGCCGTCGCTGACGAGGCGCGGATTGGCGATCGCCTCGAAACGCAGCTTGTCGCAGGCATCCGATGCGTTCGAGATCAGCTCGCGCAGAAAGATGTCGGTCTCGGAATAGACCGCATGCACCATGAGGTGCAGCAATTCGGCTACTTCGGCTTGAAACGGCTGGGAGGTCGCGTCAGCGGAGGTCGTCGTGGTCATGGGCGTGATCCGGGGTTGAAAACTCGAAACCGGATATAGCGATACCACCCGCCGGCGCAAGGAGATCGTCATCCCCGCGCGGACCTGCTCACGCGGTTGATCGGCAAGCCTTGTCGACGAGCCTTGACGACGAGCCTTGTTGACGAGCCTTGCCCGCGGCTTTCACGAGCCGAAAGCCATCACGCTGCGACGACGAAGGGCACCACCCAACCAGCGACAGCTTAATGACGCGGGGTGTCGAAGAAATCGATCGATAACGAATCGAGGAATTTGTTGCCGCTGGGATCAAGACCCGCACGAATGCCGAGATACAGCGTCGGCGTCGCGAGCGCCGGCAGATAATACTCGCGCGCCTGCACCAAGGTCGGCGGCACAAGGCGGCGCGGCAGCGCGGTGATGCCGAAGCCTCGGCGCGCGGCTTCGAGATGGGCCTGATGATCGGGACTTGAAAACGCGATGCGATAGATCAATCCGCATTTCTCCAGCGTATGAATCATCACATGGTGCGTGATCTGGCTGCCCCAGGTCAGCAGCGGAATCGGCGCGCCGGGGCTGAGCACGAATTCGGGCGATCGCACCCAGACCAGCTCGTCCGGCTGCTCACGCAATATGGTGATCGAGGGATCGAGCGCTGTGCCGGCCGGTTGCAGGAACATGCCGATATCAACGAAGCCGTTGACGAGTCCTTTGACAATCTCGGTGGAATTGTCGGCGATGATGCTGACATCGGCGAAATCGCTGGTCGCGAGACCCTCAAAGACGCGGCTCGCATAGAGATCGCTGATGCCGATGCGCGGCGTGCGATCCGCTGATGTCGCGCCGCGCAGCAACTGCAATTGATTGTTGGCTTCGAGAATCTTGCGCGCCTGAATCAGCACGACTTTACCGAGTTCGGTGACGGACGATCCATGGGCCGATTTGTGAAAGATGCTGCCACCGACGTAATCTTCGATACGCTTCAGTTGCGCGCTGATCGCGGGTTGACTGATACCGAGAGACCGCGCCGCCTTGCTGATGCTACCTTGTTCGGCAATTCCGACGATGGACCGCATAACTTCCGTCGGCACGCTGGCATAAGGTTGGCGGGGCATGTCGGACGTCGTCTCTCCCGTTGCAATCCGGACGCCGAGAACACGACCGACGGGGCGATCGATCCGACCTGCGTTGATCGGTGGCCCTGGAGATCGGTTCCCGACCTCATCCGGTGCTATCGTTCTGGCCTACTTCAAGCTCTCACGTGCTTATCAGCGATCGCTTCGAACATAACAACCACAAGTGACACGTCAATATCGACTATCGGTTTAGGAGAGTTAGCGCGCCGTTATCATCGATACTGATGAACGGATCAATTTACGTGACTACGAAAGCTTACGTGAATAGGAAACTCGAACTAGGGAAATTCGCTCGCGGCTCAGTTATTGGCCGCTGTTGGAACTTGCCTGAAGTGGCTCAATACCATGATCCGCAATGTGGACGACAGATTGCCAGGGCTTCGATTGGCGTCGACCTCGGAGATTAACTCGGTGGTCGTGATCCGGCGCGACGACGCAATTTCCTTCAACGCAAGCCAGAATTCGTCCTCGAGACTCACGCTGGTCTTATTGCCTCGCAACACCACGGATCGCTTGAGAATGGCCGATTTCATCATAAAACTCGCGACAATAGAGAACGCGGCATGTCCGCAATGGTACAGTACACTTGCTTTCTCGTCCATCCGAGCCGGCGAGTCGAAAACAAGATTGTCTTTTAATACGAGGGATAACTTGCGTTTATCACGCCATAATTACCAAAGAGCGCCAACTGTATGCTGGCACCATCAGTACACCTTTTTACCGGCTTGTCGCGCCCTTTCACGCATGAATGACATGCGCGCGTTTCTATGGTTCCGCCAGCTTTGCTGATCGGGCGTTCTTTCCGATCAGATGATCGTAGTGCCCCCGTACCGTCTCGTAACATTCGCAAGACGTGGCCTTTAATCCCTCGAGATCGACGATCTGAATCTTCCCGCGGGTATATTTGATCAAGCCCACGCGCTGCAGATCATGCGCGGCCGGCGAGACGCTGGTGCGGCGGACGCCGAGCATTTCCGCGAGGAACTCCTGCGTGAACGGCAGGATGTCGCTTCCGGACAAATCCCGCGCGCGCAATAGCCACCGGCTCAAACGAGCGTGCACATCGTGGGTGATGTTGCAGGCCGCTGACTGCTGGGCCTGGGCGTAAACCGTCTGCTCGTGGCTCAACAGGAGCGAAAGCAGCGTGGGACTTTGCAGGACGACACGCTTGAACGCATCGACGTCGCAGGCCGCGCCGCTGCCGCCGACCTGAACGATCGCTCGCGTCAACGACACCTTGCCGTCAAGCGCCGCCAGCGCGCCAACGACCCCATCGCGGCCAACCATCGCCGCCTCAACCATCTCACCGGTCGAGAGGCTGACGACCATCGACACGACCGCATCCGAGGGAAAATACACCGTGCCGATCTTGTCACCGATATCGTAGAGCACAGCCTGCTGCTTTAATTCCACCGGACGGAGAATAGGGCTAAGCAATTCGAGATCGCGCGGCATCATCACGGCAAGCAGCAGATTGCTCGTATAAGAAGGCATGAGTTTTCCTGCTGCGACGGAACGCAGGCTATATCTGAAATCAAACGATTTTCGATGAGCCGCTAAGACCTAACGATCTTTCAGCGTCCGCCTACGAAAGCAATAGCTGAGCTAACTAGCGGTTCCGAACTATCCGCGCAAACTCTTCTCCGCCGCGTCGCATTTGGCAAGTATCTCGCGGCGAATATTGTGGCGGGGTGGGAACGGTATTCCGAGCTTGCGAGCCTGATTTTGCACCGCCCCGACCGATCTTTTGAAGATCACCGAGGCGCGCGCCGGCGACGCGCCGCTGGCGACGAGTTGTTTCAGACGTTCACTATCTTCGGGGGTCCAAGCAGCGCGAGAGAGGGGCATCTCAAGAACCTAATTGCAGCAGTTAGAGTATGTCTGTCGCGTGATGGACATAAACAGTTCTGTCAAAGCGAGAAACAATTCAGCCATTACGCTATCCAAAGTGGTCGTGTGAATAATCGCGACACAAACACGTTCTCCCCGCGAAAGTTCCAAGACTGCTTTGGGTTGGCGAGGGCGGGTTTCCGGCGGCGCTCGCGACCTGCGGACAAGGCGCCGCGGGCGGAACCGTTTGCCGGATCAGACGTCCACTGCCCGCGCGGCGACGTGATCGCCGGGCCTCCACCAACCGTGCTACAGACGGCGC
>JAQGJY010000438.1 GCA_028290325.1 Tardiphaga sp. | reverse complement strand
AACCGGCGAACCGGCCCGCGACGCCGCCAAGCTCTCACATGTTGTAAGCGCGTTCGGTGTGCTCGGTGATGTCGAGGCCTTCACGCTCGACTTCCACCGTGGCGCGGAGACCGACGATCACATCGACGACCTTGTAGAGGATCGCCGAACCGACGCCGGACAGCAGCAGCGTGGTGCCGACGCCCCAGGCCTGTGACGTCATCTGCCCGACCAGGTCGTAATCGGCGATCTTGCCGGTGACGTAATCCATCACGCCGGTGCCGCCGAGGGCCGGGTTCACCAGAATGCCGGTGCCGAGCGCGCCGATGATGCCACCGATGCAGTGGACGCCGAACACGTCGAGCGAGTCGTCATAGCCCAGCGCGTTCTTCACCACGGTGCAGAAGAACAGGCAGACCAGACCGACCACGAGGCCGAGCACGAGGGCGCCCATCGGACCGGCGAAGCCGGCCGCCGGCGTCACCGCGACGAGACCCGCGACGGCACCAGACAAGGCGCCCAGCAACGACGGATGGCCCTTGATGATCCACTCCGCGAACAACCAGGCCAAAGCCGCGGCCGCGGTGGCGAGGAAGGAGTTGGTCATCGCCAGCGCGGCGCCGCCGTTGGCTTCGAGGTTGGAGCCGGCGTTGAAGCCGAACCAGCCGACCCAGAGCAGCGAGGCGCCGATCATGGTCATGGTCAGCGAATGCGGAGCCATCAGTTCCTTGCCGTAGCCGGTACGCTTGCCGATCAGCAGCGCGCCCACCAGACCGGCGATGCCGGCATTGATGTGGACCACGGTGCCACCGGCGAAGTCGAGCGCGCCCTTCTTGAAGATCCAGCCGGCGTCGGCGTTGACTTCGTCCAGCTTGGCCTGCGCGGCGGTCTTGGCAGCGCCGTCAGCCGCGGCCGCCAGCGCCTTGACGGCGTCGGTGATCGCGTCCGGTCCGGCCCAATACCAAACCATGTGGGCGAGCGGGAAGTAGATCAACGTGACCCAGAGCGGCACGAACAACGCGACTGCCGCGAACTTCATGCGCTCGGCGATGGCGCCGACGATGAGGGCCGGCGTGATCGCGGCGAAGGTCATCTGGAAGCAGAAGTAAATCAGCTCGTTGATGTTGGCGTCGACCGAGAAGGTCGCGGCCTTGGAGTCGGTGGTGACGCCCATTAGGAAGGCCTTGGAGAAACCGCCGATGAAGTCCGAACCGCCGGTGAAAGCGAGGCTGTAGCCATAGAGCGCGTAGATCACGCAGCAAATGCAGACGGTGTAGAAAATCTGCATCAGGACCGAGAGCATGTTCTTGGAGCGGACGAGGCCGCCATAGAACAGCGCGAGGCCGGGGATGGTCATCAGCAGCACGAGCACGGTCGAGGTCAACATCCAGGCGTTATCGCCTTTGTTGATGGTCGGCTCGGCATGTGCCGCGGTTGCGGCGAGCAGGCCGACGGCGAGTGCCGTCAATCCCGCGCCAGTGGGACGCTTGAACGTCATATGGGTTACTCCTGATTGCAAAAGGGTGAGCGCGCCGTCGGACGAGCTCGGCTTAAAGGGCAGCGGCATCGGCCTCGCCGGTTCGGATGCGAACCGCGTTTTCGAGGTTGATGACGAAAATCTTGCCGTCGCCGATCTGACCGGTCTTGGCGGCGACCGTGATGGCGTCGATGGTTTTTTCGACCTGATCGGAGGCAACGGCGACCTCGATCTTGATCTTGGGCAGGAAGCTCACCGCGTATTCCGCGCCCCGGTAGATTTCCGTATGGCCCTTTTGCCGGCCGTAGCCTTTGACTTCCGTGACCGTGAGGCCGTGCACGCCGATGGCGGTCAGAGCATCCCGGACTTCTTCGAGCTTGAATGGCTTGATGATCGCCATAACAATTTTCATGGGTCCAATCCCCGCTTTGGCCCAACCCCCACAGGGCCGGACTTTCCTCGACTGAAATTCACCACGCGGAGAAGGTCACTACGCGGGCACAGCCTGACCCCTTAGAGTCAAATCCCGTGCCAACCGGGCAAATTCGCCTAACGGTTTATGAACGTGAGGTTTTTTGCATTGCAGCGGAATTGCTCGGGGATGCGCTGAACTGACGCGCTTAATAATAAGGCACTTACGCCTAAAATGCGGCCATGACAGGCTGTTGACACATTACTGCCCATGACGCAGGCAGAAAATTGAGTCAAGGCTGGGCAACGGCACGCTTCGCCGCGTCGCTGGGCAGTTTTCAGGTCGGTATTTAGCGCGCTACAGCGCGTCGTGGTCGGTCTCGCCGGTGCGGATGCGGCGGGCGCGCTCGATCGGGGTGACGAAAATCTTGCCGTCGCCGATCTGGCCGGTGCGGGCGCCCTTGGCGACGGCCTCCATCGCCAGCTTGACGAGATCGGCCGACACGGCGATCTCGATCCGCAGTTTCGGCAGGAAGGTGATGACGTATTCCGCCCCGCGATACATTTCGGTATGGCCCTTTTGCCGGCCATAGCCCTTCACTTCGGTGACGGTCATGCCGGTGACGCCGATCGCTGTCAGGGCCTCGCGGACTTCTTCCAGCTTGAACGGCTTGATGATGGCGGTGATGAGCTTCATGGGACGTGCCTTCTACCGGGTCGAGTATCGCTGAGTGCTTATGCGCGATTTTGGGGAGGGGCGCAAAAGGCCTGGCTTCAGTCCGTCGGGGCCTCGCGGCGCTCGCGGATCGAGCCTTCCTGCGCCACCGACGCCACCAGCGTGCCGTCCTGCTTGTAGATCATACCACGGGTCAGGCCCCGGCCACCCAGGGCGCTGGGTGAGTCCTGACAATACAAAAGCCATTCGTCGGCCCGGAACGGGCGGTGAAACCACATCGCATGGTCGAGGCTGGCCGGCATCATGCGCTTGTCGTGGAGCGTGCGGCCGGACCGCGCCATCGCCGCGTCGAGCAGCGAAAAATCCGACGCATAGGCCAGGGCGCACATATGCAATGCCGGATCGTCGGGCAGCTTGGCCGCGGTTCGCATCCACAAATGCAGTCGCCCATTCGGAATTTTCTCGCCGAAATAGCGGCCGATTTCAACGGGGCGCATTTCGATCGGCCGGTCCGACTCATAATAGCGCCGGATGAAATCCGGCATGTCCTTGAACATCGGCTGCTTGGCGACTTCCTCGGCCGAGAGCTGGTCCGGCCCCGGCACATCGGGCATCGGATCCTGATGATCGATCGAGTTCTCCTCCTCGACATGGAACGAGACCATGATCGAGAAGATCGCGCGACCATGCTGGATCGCGGTGACCCGGCGGGTCGAATAGCTCTTGCCGTCACGCAGCCGCTCGACCTCATAGATGATCGGGATGGCGGGATCGCCGGGCAGGATGAAATAGCAGTGCAGCGAATGCGGCATGCGACCTTCGCCCTCGACGGTGCGGACCGCCGCGACCATCGCCTGCCCGATCACCTGCCCGCCGAACACGCGCTGCCAGCGGGTTTTCGGGCTGACGCCGCGAAACAGATTCTGTTCGAGCGGCTCGATATCGAGAATGGAAATCAGGTCGATCAGGCTTTTGGACATTGTCGGCTTTCGTTCGAGCATCGACGCGTGGCGGCGCCACCCTGAGGTGCATCTTGCGCACTTGGGGAACCTGTTTCGCCCACCTATACTCCTGGTGCAAGAGACTGGGATCAGCATGACACACCAAAGCATCGTGATCGGCGGCGGCGCATTCGCGGGACTCGCATTGGCGCTGGCCCTGCGGCAGGGCCTCGGCCCCGATCTGCCGATCGTCGTCGCCGATCCGGCATTGGCGATGCGGCCGAGCCGCGATCCGCGCGCCACCGCGATCGTCGCGGCCTGCCGCCGCTTGTTCGAGACGCTCGGCGTCTGGAATGACGTCGTCGGTCACACCCAGCCGATCCTCGACATGACCGTCACCGACTCGCGACTCGACGACGCGACACGGCCGATCTTTCTCACCTTCGGCGGCGACGTCGCGCCGGGCGAGCCGTTCGCGCATATGATCGAGAACCGCTATCTGCTCGACGCCTTGATCGCGCGCTGCGAGGCCGACGGCATCGATCTGCGCGCGACGACGGTGGCGCGTTACGACGCGCGTCCCACCGGCATCGGTGTGACCCTCGGCGACGGCAGCACCATCGATGCGAGCCTGCTGGTCGCGGCCGACGGCGCACGCTCGAAACTGCGCGAGCGGGCCGGCATCCCGACGCATGGCTGGGATTACGACCAAACCGGCATCGTCGTCAGCGTCGGCCATGAGCGTGATCACCACGGCCGCGCCGAAGAGCACTTTCTGCCCGCCGGGCCGTTCGCGATCCTGCCTTTGACCGGCCAGCGGTCCTCGTTGGTGTGGACCGAAAGCCGCGCCGAAGCCGCCCGCATCGTCGCGCTCGACCAGGCTGACTTTCATGCCGAACTCGAACGCCGTTTCGGCCTGCATCTCGGCGAGATCACGCCGCTCGATAAACCGAAATCATTTCCGCTCGGCTACTTCGTCGCGCGCTCCTTCATCGCGGATCGTCTGGCGCTGGTCGGCGATTCCGCGCATGTGATCCATCCGATCGCCGGGCAAGGACTCAATCTGGGCTTGAAGGATGTCGCGGCGCTGGCCGAAGTCGTCGTCGATGCGATGCGTCTCGGCATCGATCCCGGGCAGGCCGATGTGCTGGCGCGCTATCAACAGTGGCGGCGGTTCGACACCATGGCGATGGGCGTCGCGACCAATGCGCTGAACCTGTTGTTCTCCAACGAGTCGTCGATGTTGCGCGGCATCCGCGATCTCGGACTTGGTCTCGTCGATCGGCTGCCGCCGCTGAAGAACGCCTTCATCCGGCAGGCGGCCGGCCTCAGCGGGCAGATGCCGAAATTGCTGAAGGGTGAGGCGCTGTAACTCACGCCGCAACGTCGCGTCACCACCGTCGCATCCCCGTCGCGAAGGCGGATGGGCGTCGCCGCCTTCCCGGCGTGACGGCCGCGTTCGCATCCGTTGCGGTCAGCGTCAGTCGATCGCCCGGGCTTCTTCCGGCAGCATGATCGGGATGCCGTCGCGGATTGGATAGGCCAGCTTCGCCTTGCGCGAAATCAGTTCCTGTCGGGCGTCGTCATACTCCAGCGGCCCTTTGGTCAGCGGACACACGAGAATTTCCAATAATTTGGAATCGACGCCGGTCTCGGCGCGGGGGTTTGCGGGGGTCGTCATGGCGGTCTCCGATCACGGGAGACTGCCTATCGCATGAATCGGCGCGGAACACATCACGCGGCGCGCGACAGCACCTCGCTCAACGTGCGAGTGACGGCGGCGTGCAGATAGGGCTTCGGCAAAAATCGAACGCCGTCCGGCAGAACACCGAAGGATTGCAGATCGAAATGGCCGGAGGTCGCGACAATATGCACCGGCGGCCAGCGATCGCGCACCGCATGCGCCAGGCGTTGCCCGCCGATCGATCCCGGCATCTCGATATCGGTGAACATCACGGCGATGGGCAGATCGGATTCCAGCAACGCGATCGCCTGATCGGCATTTGTCGCCTCGAGCACGTCGTAGCCGGCCTCGCGAATCATGACGGCGGCATCCATGCGCGTCACGTCGTCGTCCTCGACGATCAGAATCAGCGGATGCGTCGATATGTCAGCCGACATCAGAGAGGCTCCCCTTCGCCGCGCGGCGAAATAAACAGACACAGACAATTGCTCTGTCCGGAAGCCAACGTATCTCAAGGTACAATCGATCCGGCGCGGACCGAATAAACCCGCGCAGGCGGGGGGATCCGAGCGAGACCTCCGCTATTGCAGCCCGGGATCGCCGCTGGTGCGTTTCTTGGCCAAGTCCATTTCGGTGACGGCGATCAATATCTCGGCGCGGGTTTTGAGATCGGGCGCTTCCAGCATCGCCTGCTTTTCCGGCGGACCGTAAGGCGACATCATCGCCAGCGCATTGACCAGCGCTTCGTTCGGCGCGCTCTCGACGCCGTCCCAATCGACCTTCAGATTATTGGCTTTCAGGAAATCGCGCAGCACCTCGATCAGCGCCTCGCGATCGACCTCGTCCTCACCCTTGCGCGCGGTGAAATCGTCGATGAACGGGAAGTAGTCCACCTGGCACTGCCGATATTGCGTCAGCACCGACTGCTCCGCCACCACCTTGAAGCGCGACACGCCGGTCAGTTCGAGAATGTAGCGGCCATCGCCTGCTTCCGCGAACTGGGTGATGCGGCCGACGCAACCGACACTGAACAGCTTCGGCTTGTCGGCATTGTCGGAATGCGCGACGTCAGGCTGGATCATGCCGACCAGCCGATGACCGTCGCGCAGGGCGTCGTCGATCATCGCAAGATAACGCGGCTCGAAAATATTGAGCGGCATCTGACCGCGCGGTAACAGCAGAGCGCCGGGCAGCGGGAACACCGGAATGATCTGGGGCAGTTCGCCCGGTCCGCGATAATCGGCATTGATCGGCATGCGGGTCCGGCCTCTTGGTTCAGGAAAACAGAATCGTCGAGAGCCGGCGGCGACCGTCGATCGTGGCCTCGTCGGTCGGGCCCCATGCCTCGAACAATTGCACCAGCAGCTTGCGCGCGCCGTCGTCGTTCCATTTGCGGTCGCGCTTGACGATCTCCAGCAGATGCGTGGTCGCCTCGGCGCGCTGCCCGCCCGCATTGAGCGCGGTGGCGAGATCGAAGCGCGCCTGATGATCGAGCGGATCGGCCGCGACCTTTTGTTCGAGGTCGGCGACGGGTCCGAGCGCCTGCGCTTGTTCGGCCAGATCGATGATCGACTGCACCGCCTTGACGGCGGCATCTTCGCGCTTTGCCTCGGGCACCAGCGACAGCGTCTGCTTGGCCTGCTCGAACGCGCCGCTCTCCGCGTAGATCCGCGCCAGGCCGGCCAGCGCCGGGATGTTGCCGGCCTCGAGCGACAGGATTTCGGCGTAGATCGCGGCCGTGGTCTCGGCATCGCCCTCGGCCATTGTCGCCTCGGCTTCCTTCAACAGATCCGCCACCGTGGGCGCGCCACCCGGCATCCCAGCGGTTAGCTTGTCGATGAAGGCCGTGATCTGGGATTCCGGCACGGCGCCCATGAAGCCGTCGGCCGGCTGGCCGTTCACGAAGGCGATCACGGCCGGGATCGACTGGATGCCCATCTGGCGCGGGATGTCGGGATACAGATCAGCATTCAGTTTGGCCAGTCTCACTTTGCCGCCGGCGGCGCGAACCGCCTTTTCGAGGACCGGCGTGAACTGCATGCTCTGCGGGCTTCGCGGCGACCACAGATCGACCAGCACCGGCTGGCGCTTGGAATCCTCGATCACGTCGACCACGAATGTGTGGGTCGTCGTGTCCTTGATGAGATCGGAGGGCGTCGGAGACGCCGGTGGATTGCCCTGCTCGATGATCGTCACAGCGTCCTCATGAAAGTTCTCACGTGAAATAGGGTCCGCGGCGCCAACAGCCACATCACGCCTCTAAATGGCGGTCGCGGATCGGATTTGCAATTGTGGCGGCGGCCGGGATCGGCTGAAAGGTTCCATTGGCCATCCGCGCGAAAGCCGCGAGGCGGTGTTGCATTCGCCGCCGGCTTTTGGCATAGCTCTGCCCCTGCGGTGAGTGATCGTCGCGGACATCTCGGATGCGGGTGTAGCTCAGTGGTAGAGCACGACCTTGCCAAGGTCGGGGTCGAGGGTTCGAATCCCTTCGCCCGCTCCAATTATCAAGTCGTTAGCTTGGTTTTGGACAGTCCGAGATGACGCTCCGGGTCAAGCTGGGGTCGAGCGCGGGGATTTCGGCCATAACGGCCTGAACCGCGATATGTCACGTCGCTCAGTCCTCTCGGGGTGTTCGCGCGAATCGCGGTTTAAGGCCTCGAGACGGGCGAAGCTAAGCCAGCCGATGCAGAGCCGCCGTAAGGTCGGACGCTTGGTAGGGCTTGGGAAGGAACTGACTGTTCAACGGCAGCATTGTTTCCGTCAGCTGCGCGCGTCCGGATGTCGTAATGATCCTGACCGGCGGCCAGCGGTCGCGGACATAATGTGCCAATTTCAAGCCATCCATCGAGCCGGGCATGTTGATATCCGTGAAAACGATGTCGATGTCCGGGCGCGATTCGAGGATCAATATCGCATCGTCAGCATGACCAGCTTCGACGGCCTCGTAGCCGTCAGCCTCAATCGACTCGGCTGCGAGCATCCGCAACAGCGGTTCGTCTTCAACGATCAATACGATCTCGCGCCTCGCCATGCGGCAGTCCTTAACTGTGCAGGACAAATAACCTGACAGCTTGCGGTTCCGCTTGGCACGCGCCCAGACTTGATTTTAATCTAATCTGTTTCAATTTTTTCCGGTCGCCCAGCTCATCGAACACCGTTGCCGCGAGGTTTAAAAGATGGATTCCCCAGCAAGTCCGAAATCTCGGCTGAAGGAAGTTGAGGACGAGAATGATGCTCTTCGTGATTTGCTCGTCAAAGCGGGCGTTGAAACCAACGCGCATATTGCAGCGGCAAAACTGCAGACCGTCTTGATCGGCGAACTTCATCACCGTGTCAAAAACATGTTGGCGATTGCCTCGGCCATTGCCTCGCAAAGTTTGCGCGACGCAACGTCGATCGAGGCTGCTGCCAAGACGATTGCCGAGCGGCTGAGCGCACTCGGCGTGTCTCACGATCTCCTCATTCAGGAAAGTTGGACCGGCGCGGGCTGCCGGACGTTAATCGAAAACGCGATCAGAGCGTTTCAGACCCGGGGGTTCGAGCAGTTCAGCATCTCCGGCAACAACGTTCCGGTCTCGTCCGGCCCTGCGGTCGCGCTTTCGATGGTGATCCACGAGCTGAGCACAAATGCGCTGAAATACGGCGCCCTATCCGTGCCCGAAGGATCGGTCCGCATCTGGTGGTCGGTGGATCTCGAGCAACAACGTTTCCATCTCGAATGGCGAGACAGTGGTGGACCCGTCGTCGTCCCTCCAACAAAACGAAGTTTCGGTAGCCGCTTCATCGAACAGGCATTGCCAGGCCAGCTCCAAGGCGAAGCACGCCTTCTATTTGAACCTTCGGGATTGGTCTGCGACGTGAACATCCCGCTCAGTTCGTTGCAGGAAGCGACCGGGGCGATCGCCTAGCTTGAGAACCCGCTCAGATCGCTGGGCACGTCGCCAAACTTTCGGATCAGAACGGCGTCGTTGAAGTCGCCCAGCATCGGGTCGCCGGTTCGGCTGAACGCCACGGCGCCGACGTGCTCCGGCTTGCGAGCCAGCGTCTCGGCGCGCATCACCGCCGCATTGGCGCTCGTGCATTCCATGGCCTCGCCCGGTGTAGGACCATCGTCGCCCATTAGGAACGGCATCGCGACGTAGTAGGTGACATCAGCCATCGACAACTCCCACCGGCATCAATTCCAATGCCCATGCTCAGCTGGCCTGTACCCCGTTCCATAACTCGCATGCAAGGCTGCGCGCCCGAACGCCGCGTCGCACGTTGCGCCGCGCGGCACAGGTGTCGATCTGCACGCTCGTGACTTTTTCGCGAGCCACCCGCGCTTGCCACTTGGCGGCCAGATCAATTGTGCTAGCATTTGGTTTGCAGATCATCGCGTCCTAATGATCGCGTGATGACCTGAGCATTTGTTCTGCGTTCAAAACCAAAACAAAGAATCATGCAGCCGCTTCGGCTGCCTCAGGGAGTGACGCCATGATACCGGCCATCCGCCGCAAGGCATTCACGCGCTCGAATTTCACCAGGTCCCTTCTCGCTTGCGCTGCGATCGTCGCGATAGCCGGCGTCACGCAAGGCGCGACCGACGCCAGCGCGCAGGAGAAGCTCAAGAGCTACAAATCCGACAGCAAGGATTTCTGGACCAACCCGCCGGACGACTGGTTCCTCGGCGACGAGACCGAAGCGCAAAAAGGCCAGGCCCCGCCGGCCGGGCCGCCGACCGGCGCATCGGACGCCGAATTGGCGGCCATGATGAAAAAGATCAAGCTGCCGCCGGGCTTCAAGATCGAGGTCTATGCCTCCGGCGTGCTGGCCGCGCGGCAGATGGCGTGGGGCGACAACGGCACCCTGTTCGTCGGTTCGTTCGGGCTCGGCAACGTCTATGCCATCACCGACAAAGCCGGCAAGAAGGACGTCAAGACCGTTCTCAAAGGCTTGAAGATGCCGACAGGCGTCGCCTTCCGCGATGGCGCGCTTTACGTCGTCGATATCAACAAGCTGATGAAATACGACAATGCTGAAGCCAACCTCGACAAGATGCCGGAGGCGAAGGTGGTCTATGACGACATGCCGTCTTACGCCGCGCATGGCTGGAAATATCTCGCCGCCGACAAGGACGGTTGGTTCTATATTCCGCTCGGGCCGCCCTTCAACATCGGCCTGCCCCCGACCAGCGTGTCGCAAATCCGTCGCGTCGATCCCAAGACGGGCAATGCCGAACTGGTCGCGCTGGGGGTGCGGAACAGCGTCGGCGGCGACGTCGATCCGCGCAGCGGCAAATACTGGTTCACCGAGAACGCGCGCGATTGGATCAGCAACGATCTGCCAAGCGACAAGCTCAACATGATTTCGAGAATGGGCGAGCACTTCGGCTATCCGTACTGTCACCAGGGCGACATGCCGGATCCGAAATTCGCGATGGGCCACAACTGCTCGGAGTTCACGCCACCGGTGGTCAATCTCGGCGCCCACGTCGCTCCGCTCGGCATGAAGTTCTACACCGGCGATCAATTCCCCGCCGAATACAAGAACAACATCCTGATCGCCGAACACGGCTCGTGGAATCGCAACAAATATCAGGGCGCGCGCATCAAGCGCGTCACGGTCGATCCGGACGGCAAGAATGCCAAGCAGGAGGTGTTCGCGTCGGGCTGGATCGAAGGCGACACCGGCTATCTCGGCCGCCCGGCCGACGTGATCCAGGCCAAGGATGGTTCGATCCTGATCGCGGACGACTGGGCCGGCGCGATTTACCGGATCTCCTACGCGAAACCATAGTCGTCATTGCGAGGCGCCGTCGTTTCTCCGCTTCGAGACTCTTGCCGGCGAGGCAATCCAGATTTCTAAAGAACTGGATTGCCTCGCACAGGCAAATCGAAGTCGATTTGCCGGCTCGCGACGACGCGGAGAGGTCCAATGTTGAAATTGAGTATGGCGATCGTCGCGGTCCTGCTGACATCCGCGGCGGCGAACGCCGCCGACATCGAAGCCGGCAAGGCCAAGGCACAAGCCTGCGCCGCCTGCCACGGCGACACCGGCGTCTCGACCACCGAGACCATCCCCTCGCTCGCCGGGCAGCCCGATCTCTATACGCAATGGCAGTTGATCTTCTTTCGCGCCGGCACGCGCAAGAACGAGCAGATGCAGGCCGTCGTCGAAGACCTGACCAATGAGGACATCCGCAATCTCGGTGCGTATTTCGCGTCGTTGCCGCCGCCGAAGGGCGTCACGCCCGATCCTGATCCGGGCCTCAGCGACAAGGGCAAACTGTCGGCCGCCGGGCGGCGCTGCACGTCATGCCATCTGGATTCATTCGCCGGCGTGAAGGCGACGGCGCGGATCGCCGGCCAGCGGGAGGACTATCTGTTGAAAGCGCTGCGCGATTATAAATCCGGCGCGCGTGCCGGCGGCGGCATGGCCGCGATGGCCGATGTCGCCTATTCACTGCAGGACGAGGAGATCACGGCGCTGGCGCATTATCTCGCGCATGTGCAGTAGCGGTGTCGCCGCTGCGAAGATCGCACCTTCAAAGAGCGTCGCAGCCGCCAACAGCCTGACAGGGCCTTACGTTTTGCGCTGCGCCTCATATACCTTGAGGTGCGTGTAGATCATCCGCAAGCGCGGCGCCGGCGACTTCGCCGCATCGGCGCGCGCGATCATGTCGCCGATGACGTGATCGGCCTCGATCGCCGCCCCGGCCTGAAGGTCGCGAAACATCGACGCCGTCATCGTCGAGCCCTCTGTCGTCAGGATGCTCTCGACCCGGGCGCGATTGTCGTCGCGCAAGGCATGGCCGGCGGCAGCGGCGACCGCCGCGCATTCGTCGCGCACGCCCAGCACGAAGTCGCGGCCGCCGGGGGCGGCGATGATAGGTCCGATCGGACCGCGCATGCTGGTGGTGACGCCGGCGAGCGTGGCGAGAAAGGCCCATTTCTCCCACATCTCTTGCAGGATGGCGGGGCTGGCGGTGCCGGAAAAATTACCGGCTTCGATGATCGTCGCGAGGCCCTTGACGCGCTCGGACATCGACCCGTCGCGTTCGCCGAACGACAGCGACTGCATCGGCGCGAGCTGAACGACTTCGCGTTGCGCGTTCAATGTCGTCGCGATCGCGCATTGCCCGCCGAGCACGCGCTCTGGTCCGAATGTCTTGTCGAGCACGTCGAGATGCTTCATGCCGTTCAACAGCGGCACGATCATCGTGTGATCACCGACCGCCGGCGCGACGGACAGGATCGCGTCGTCGAGATCGAACGCCTTGCAACTCAGCAGCACGACGTCATATTTTTGCTTGAGCCCGACGGCTTCGACCGTCGGCGGAGTCGGGATGGTCAGGTCGCCATGCGGGCTCTTGATGACAAGGCCATCGCGCGCCAGCTCCCGCGCCCGCCGCGACCGCACCAGAAACGTGATGTCGGCGCCGGCCTGCAACATCCGGCCGCCGAAATAGCCGCCGATCGAACCGGCACCGACCACGAGAATTTTCATGTCATCCATCTCCATTCGGCAATGCCGTCGCTCGAAGACGGTCGTCGCGTCTCGCAATGACGAACCCTACCACTTTTCACCGAACGGACGAATTTCCATCTCGAACGTCCACGCGCTGCGCGGCTGATTGTATAATTGCCAGTAGGATTCCGCGACCGACGATGGCGGCATCAGCAGGTCCGGATTGTCCAGCGCCTCCTTGCCCCAGAGTTGCTCGCGGCGTTCGCGCACCCACGCGGTATCGACGCCGGAGTCGATGACCAGATGCGCGACGTGGATGTTCTTCGGCCCCAGCTCGCGGGCCATCGCCTGCGCGACAGCGCGCAAGCCAAATTTCGCCGCCGCGAAGGCCGCGAAACCGGAGCCGCCGCGCAGGCTCGCTGTCGCGCCGGTGAAGAAGATATTGCCGCCGCCGCGCGGCAGCATCAGCCGCGTCGCTTCGCGGCCGGCGAGAAAGCCCGAATAGCAGGCCATTTCCCAGACCTTGCGAAACACGCGGTCGGTGGTTTCGAGAATCGGAAAGTTGACGTTGGCGCCGACGTTGAAGATGCATATCTCCAGCGGTGCGTGCGCGTCGGCGTCTTGCAGGAAGGCGGTGATCTCGTCTTCCTTGCGCGCGTCGAGCGAGCGCGCGACGATCGCGCCGCCCGCTGTTTCGATGTCGGCAACCAGCGGCTTCAATTTGTCGCCGTTGCGCCGGCCCGCGAACACGGTGAAGCCCTCGGCCGCGAATTTTTTGGCGATTTCCGCGCCGATGAAATCGCCCGCGCCGATCACGGCAACGGTGGCGTTGCGTTTCTGCATGTCATTGGTCTCCAAGGCGTTTCAATCGTCGTTGCGACGACGCGATCCAGTCTGCTGCTTCGTCAGAGAAAACGGGATGGCTTCGCTCGGTGGTCGGCCGCGAAGTCGCCGACCGCCGAGCGGCTCGCGATGCGCTCAGGTCCCGGCATACGCATCCTCGATGTCGCGCAATTGCTCCTTGCCGTAATACATGTCGTCACCGACGAAGAAGGTCGGTGAGCCGAACGCCCCGCGCGCGACGGCATCCTGCGTGTTCGCCATCAGCCTCGCCTTCACGTCGGGCTCCTGCGATCGCGCGAACAGCGCCTTGGCATCGATGCCATCGGCCGCGAAAGCAGCCATCGCGAGCTCCGGATCGGCCATGTTTTTCGGTTCGGCCCACATATGTTTGAACGCGGAGTCGACATAGGCCGCAAGCCCGCCGTCGAGCTGCGCGGCACAGGCGGCGCGCATCAGATTCAGCGTGTTGACCGGAAAGTGCGGATTCCAGACGTAGTTCGCGACATTGTAGCGCTTGAGAAAACGCTGCGTCTCGATGGCGTGAAATTCGCGCTTGTTCTTGACGCCGGCCAGCGTCTCGGCCGGCGACCTGTTGTTGGTCGCCTTGAAGATGCCGCCGAGCAGCACCGGCACATACTCGAACTTGACGCCGATGCGTTGCTCGATCGCGGGGATCGCCTTGTGCGCGAGATAGGCATTCGGGCTGCCGACATCGAACTGGAATTGTGGCGCTGGCTTGCTCATCCGCGGCTCTCCCGGTGCGCGGCCGCCGGGGGTCGCGGCCGCAGGTCATATGATGCACGTCATTCAACCAACCTAGCGCGGGTTGCCGTGACGAGCAACGACTCGACTTTACGCCGGCGGGCTGGCAGGACAAGCGCTCGATCCAGCGATCGCGCGAGGGCATCTATGCTGACGGTTCATCATCTGAATAATTCGCGGTCGCAGCGCGTGCTGTGGCTGCTCGAGGAGCTCGGCGTGCCCTATGAGATCAAGCGCTACCAGCGCATGTCCAACATGCTGGCCCCGCCGGAATTGCGCGCCATCCATCCGCTCGGCAAGTCGCCGGTCATCACGGACAACGGCCACACCATCGCGGAATCCGGCGCGATCGTCGAATATCTCGTCGCCACCTACGGCAACGGCCGGCTGAGCCCGCCGGACGGCTCGCCGGAGCGGCTGCGCTACACGTATTGGCTGCATTACGCCGAGGGTTCGGCGATGTCGCCGCTGCTGCTGAAGCTGCTGTTCACGCTGATGCCGGCGCGGTCGCCGTTTCTGGTGCGTCCGCTGGTGCGCAAGATCTGCGATCAGGCGCTGGCGACGCTGGTGACGCCGCAACTCAGGACGCACATGGCGTTCTGGGAAAGCGAGCTGTCAGGACGCCCGTGGTTTGCCGGCAGCGCGTTCAGCGCCGCGGATATCCAGATGAGCTTTCCGCTGGAAGCCGCCAGCGCGCGCGGCGGGCTGGCGAACGGACATCCCAAGGCGATGGAGTTTCTCGCCGAGATCCACGCCCGGCCGGCCTATCGCCGCGCGCTTGAGGCCGGCGGGCCGTATCAGATCGGCAAATAGAAATCGTCCTTGCGGGGACTGGCGGTCCTCGGCATGCGAGGATCGATGCGACCAAGCAATCCAGCTCTTTTAAAGCAGACCGGATCGCCGCGCTGCTACGCCCACGCCCGCTCGGTCTTGGCCTTGTCCTCATAGGTCTCGATCGCGGACTTCTTCTCCATCGTCAGGCCGATGTCGTCGAGGCCGTTGAGCATGCAGTGCTTGCGAAACGGATCGATCTCGAACTTGACGACGCCGCCGTCCGGGCCCCGAATTTCCTGCGCTTCGAGATTGATCGAGACGGTCGCATTGGCGCCGCGCTCGGCGTCGTCGAACAATTTGTCCAGATCGGCCTGCTCGACGCGGATCGGCAGCACGCCGTTCTTGAAGCAGTTGTTGTAGAAGATGTCGCCGAACGAGGTCGAGATCACGCAGCGGATGCCGAAATCGAGCAACGCCCATGGCGCGTGCTCGCGGCTCGATCCGCAACCGAAATTATCGCCGGCCACCAGAATCTTGGCGTTGCGGTAGGCCGGCTTGTTGAGCACGAAGTCAGGATTCTCGCTGCCGTCGTCGTTGAAGCGCTGCTCGGAGAACAGCCCCTTGCCGAGGCCGGTGCGCTTGATCGTCTTGAGATACTGCTTCGGAATGATCATGTCGGTATCGACATTGATGATCTTCAGCGGCGCGGCGACGCCGTCCAGCGTGGTGAATTTGTCCATCGACGTGTCTCCGACTGTGTGGCGCGCGTTTTATCCGCTTTGCGCGCCGGCTTCAATCCATCGGCTGTCAGTCGACGCTGGCCTCGATCGCTTCCATGTCGTCGTCCGAAAGCCCGAAATGGTGGCCGATCTCGTGGATCAGGACATGGCGGACGATATGGCCGAGGGTTTCGTCGTTTTCCGCCCAGTAATCGAGGATCGGGCGACGATACAGCCACACCATGTTCGGCAATCGCCCGGACTCGTCGTTGCTCTGGAACGGCAGGCCGGTGCCCTGAAACAGGCCGAGCAGATCGAATTCGGTCTCGGCCTTCAATTCGGCCAACACCTCGTCGGTCGGAAAATCATCGACGCGGATGATGACACCTTCGCACAGCTTGCGAAAACCGTCCGGCAGGAGCGCGAACATCTCGTGCGCCATGATCTCCATGGCGGCGAGGTCGGGAGCTTTGGTCTCGGGGGACATCATATCGCTGGTCATGATCGACCTCTAAACCGTCTCGGCGAAAATTGGCAGCGGAGTTGACGCGCGGGCGGCAATCGGGGACGTTGCGGCGTTGACGGCAGGACGGGGCGGGACGATGCGTATCACGATGGCTGCATTCGGATGGGGACTGATGGCGGCCGCGATCTCATCGCCGCAGGCCCAGGCTCAAACGCTCCCCGCGCGAGAACCGTCCTTCCAGGTCGCGCAGTCCTTCGAAGATGCACCGCGTCAGCG
>JAQGJY010000158.1 GCA_028290325.1 Tardiphaga sp. | reverse complement strand
GCGCGCGCGCATCGCTTTGGTGCCACAGGACAGCGTCGTATTCGCGATGTCCGCGCGCGACAACATCCGCTTCGGCCGCCCCGATGCCAGCGATGCCGACGTCGGCCGCGCTGCCGATCTCGCGCATGCGACCGAATTCATCACGCGGCTGCCTGAGGGTTTCGACACGCAACTCGGCGAACGCGGCGTGACGTTGTCCGGCGGCCAACGCCAGCGTATTGC
The DNA here is from genome assembly GCA_028290325.1 of Tardiphaga sp. GTDB lineage: Bacteria > Pseudomonadota > Alphaproteobacteria > Rhizobiales > Xanthobacteraceae > Tardiphaga. Next base: position 6,470 of record JAQGJY010000158.1, on the reverse strand, counting down.
GATCGCGCGGGCGATCCTGCGCGACGCGCCTTTGCTGTTGCTCGACGAGGCGACCTCGTCGCTCGACGCCGAGTCCGAGACACTGGTGCAGACCGCGCTTGAGGAACTGATGAAGCACCGCACCACGCTGGTGATCGCGCATCGCCTCGCGACCGTGCTGTCGTGCGATCGCATTCTCGTTCTGGACCGTGGCCGCATCGTCGAGCAGGGCACCCACGCCTCGCTCGTCGCGGCGGGTGGACTGTATGCGCGGCTCGCGCGGTTGCAGTTTCAGGGCGTGTGAGGTTCACCGCGCAAGCGTCAACCTTCGCGGCGTCTGCGAATATCGCGTTGAGCTGCGTGGACTACCTGGTTGGCGTCCACGCCATCTTGCGCACTGGACGCTTCGAGCCGGGATTGAAGTCCTCACCGATATCGACGAATCCATTGCGCTCGTAAAATCGGATCGCGCGGGCATTGTCGGCATTAACTTTCAGCGTCACGCCATCGGGTGACAGGCGTTTGGCCTCCTCGACCAATGCGGTTGCGAGCGGCGAGCCCTGGTGCGACGGGCCGACGACCAGCTGATCGAGATAACCGGCGTTATCGATGGTGACGAAGCCCGCCATCGCGCCGCGATGTTCGCCGACGATGACCCTCGCGTGCGGCACCAGCTCGTCGCGCCAGCGTTCGCGCCACCAGGCCACGCGCGCATCGAAATCGATCGAGGGATAAGCGCGCTTCCACGTCTCAAGCCACAGAGCGATCGATGGCTCCTGGTCGGAGTCGCGATAGAGGCGGAGTTGGAAGGTGCGTGTCATGCTGGTCGTCCGTCATTGCGTCGGCGCCCTCGGACGATGCCGGTATCGCCGATGGCTCCGCGCAATGCGTTCGCGACGGCGGTCTGTCTCACCGTTCAGTCAGCTTCAACTCGATGCGGCGGTTGCGCTTGAAAGCATCCTCGGTATTTGCGACGTCGAGCGGCTGGAATTCCGCGAAGCCGGCCGCGACCAGCCGCTGCGCCGGCACGCCGAGCGAGACCAGATATTGCACCACCGCGATCGCGCGCGCCGACGACAATTCCCAGTTCGATTTGAACACAGGCGAATTGATCGGACGGACGTCGGTGTGGCCGTCGACGCGCATCACCCACGCGATCTCGGACGGGATTTGCTTGCCGAGTTCGGTGAGCGCGCTGGCGATCTTGCCGAGTTCGTCGCGACCTTCCGGCAGCAACAGCGCCTGGCCGGTATCGAAGAACACTTCCGATTGAAATACGAAGCGGTCGCCGACGATACGGACGTCCGGGCGTGTGCCGAGGATGGCGCGCAAACGGCCGAAGAATTCCGATCGATAGCGCGATAGTTCCTGCACCCGCTGCGCCAGCGCGACGTTGAGACGCGAACCGAGATCGGCGATGCGGCCCTGCGACTCGCGATCGCGCTTTTCGGTCGCTTCCAATGCGTCTTCGAGCGCGGCCAGCTGCCGGCGCAGCGCGGCGATCTGCTGGTTCAGCACCTCGACCTGCGCCAAAGCGCGCGACGACAGTTGCTTTTCGGAGTCCAGCGCCTTGCCGAGTTCGCCGGCCCGCCCGGCGGCGTCGTTGCCCGCGCCAGCGAGGCCATCATAGAGGCCCTTGACGCGATCACGTTCACTTTCGGCGGACGCCAGCCCGGCACGCATCTGTGACAGTTGCTCGTTGAGGCCGAGCACGCCGATCTTTTCGAGCGACAGCAGGTCGTTCAACTGCGCCAGCTTGGCATTCAAGGCTTCGAGCGCCTTGTCCTTGCCGGTGACTTCCTGCGACAGGAAAAACTGCACGACGAGAAACACCGACAATAGAAAGACGATCGCCAGCACCAGCGTCGAGAGCGCATCGACGAAGCCGGGCCAATAGTTGAATTCCGACGAATTGCGTCGTCCGCGTGCCAGGGCCATGGACTAACCCTTCTCCGGTTGTTGCGCGATGCGCTCGAGCAATTTCTTGATCTCGCGGTTCTGCTCGCCCTGACCGTCCGCCCATTCGCGGATCATTTCCTGCTCGCCGCGCATATGCGAAACCAGACTCTGGATCGCGTCGGCGAGATTGGCCATCGCGGCGGTGGTCGAGCGATTTGAGCCGCCATCCTCGATCGAACGGCGCAGCCGGTCCATCGCGTCCGGCAGGTCCGTGCTGGCGAGGCCGCCTTGCGCGGGTTCGCCGGAATATTCCTTGACCGTGGTCGCAAGCCAGTCTTCGAGGTCGGTATAAAAGCGATTTTGCGCCTGGCTCGATTGCAGATCAAGGAAGCCCAGAATAAGCGAGCCGGCGAGGCCGAACAGCGACGACGAGAATGAAATGCCCATGCCGGCCAGCGGCGCCGCGAGGCCATCCTTCAGCGTATCGAACAACGCGCCGGAATCGCCGCCAACCTTGAGCCCCTCGATCACCTTGCCGACGGAACCGACGGTCTCGATCAGACCCCAGAAGGTGCCGAGCAATCCGAGAAAGACCAACAGGCCGGTCATGTAGCGCGAGATGTCGCGGGCTTCGTCCAACCGCGTGCCGATCGAATCGAGCAGATGCCGCATGGTCTGCTGCGAGATCGACATCCGGCCGCTGCGTTCGCCGCCGAGGATCGCGGCCATCGGCGCGAGCAGCACTGGCCGACGCTCGACCGCGATGCCGGGGTCGGCGATGCGGAAATTATTGACCCACGAGATTTCCGGGTAGAGCCGGATCACCTGGCGAAAGGCGAGGATGATGCCGATCAGCAGCACCGCGCCGATCAAGGCGTTAAGCCCGGGGTTGGCGAAGAACGCCAGGACGATCTGTTTGTAGAGCACCACCGCGATCAGCGCGCAGAGCACTAGAAACACCACCATCCGCACCAGAAAGATCCGGGGCGAAGCCAGCTTGGTGAGTTCGATCTCCATCGCGGAGCGGGGTGCGGCGCTGTGCTGAATGCTTGTCGGCATGGGTCCGATCATGATGCGTTACGTCTCGCGTTGAAGCTCAATATGGCACAGCGTCGCGCGGAAAAAAGCACGGCATTGCGACAGTTCGGGGAACTGCGGGTTGAAACCTGGCTTACATTACCGCGTAGTTCGAAAACATGAACGTGTTTAGGCGCTTACTGAAGCGGTAGCGGAGCTGGGATGATCTCGACGTATCTGTGGGCGCTGCTGGCGATTGCTGTATCCTTGTCGGTCTTGATGGCCGGCGCGTGGCTGGTGCAGCAACGAACCGGAAATTCCGGCTGGGTCGATACGATCTGGACATTCTCGCTCGGTCTCGTCGGCGCGGGCTCGGCGTTGTGGCCGATCGGCGGCGCATCGCCAAATGCCCGGCAATGGCTGGTCGGGGCGCTGGTTGCGATCTGGTCGGTCCGGCTGGGCTCGCATATCGCGGCGCGCACGGCCAAGATCGAGGACGATCCGCGCTATGCGGCCATCGCCCAGGAGTGGGGGGTCAATTCCGCAAAGAAGATGTTCCTGTTTTTGCAGAATCAGGGCTTCGGGTCGATCCCACTGGTGTTTGCGATTTTTGTCGCCTCACGCTTTCCCGACGATGCGCTGCGCGTCCAGGACTATCTCGGCGTCCTGATCCTGTTGGTCGGCATCGCCGGTGAAGCGGTGTCGGACGCGCAGTTGAAAACCTTCCGCAGCGATCCGGACAACAAGGGCAAGGTCAATCATGACGGCTTGTGGGGCTGGTCGCGGCATCCGAATTATTTCTTCGAATGGTTCGGCTGGCTGGCCTATCCGGTGATCGCGATCTCAACGGATTATCCGTGGGGCTGGGCAACCTTGCTGGCACCGATTTTCATGTACTGGATTCTCAGGCATGTGACCGGCGTGCCGCCGTTGGAGGACCAGATGATCAAATCACGCGGCGATCGCTATCGCGACTATCAGAAGCGCGTCAGCGTGTTTTTTCCGCTGCCTCCGAAAGCAACCGCGTCATGAGCGTGATCTCGACTTTGATCGGTACCGCCGAGCGGGTGCCGCTACCGGATGCGGTGATCCGGTCCGCGATTGATCGGCTGTGCGCGCGTACTGCGAGGCGGCTGGCCACCGGCGATGTCGAGACCGATGGCGCGTTTGCCCGACAGATGGCCGCGCGCGCCATCGCCGAGCATACCGATGCCGCCAACACGCAGCATTACGAAGTGCCGGCGGCGTTCTTCGCATTGGTCCTGGGGCCGAACCGCAAGTATTCGTCGTGCTTCTACAAGGAGCCGGAATCGACATTGCGGGAAGCCGAGGAAGAAGCCCTGCGGCAGACCATCGAACACGCGGACCTTGTCGATGGCCAGACGATCCTTGAACTGGGCTGCGGCTGGGGCTCGCTGTCGTTGGCGATGGCGCGGCAATTTCCCAATGCGCGCATCGTCGGCGTGTCGAACTCGCAGTCGCAACGCGAATACATCGAAGCTGAAGCCGAAGCCCGCGGCCTGACCAATCTGCGGATCATCACGCAGGACATGAACGTGTTCGAACCCGATACGCGGTTTGATCGCATCGTCTCGGTCGAGATGTTCGAGCATATGATGAACTGGCGCGAATTGATGACGCGCCTGCGCGCCTGGCTCGCGCCGGACGGCCGTTTCTTCATGCACATCTTCACGCATCGCGCCGGCACGTATTTGTTCGATCGCGCCGACAAGGAAGACTGGATCGCGCAGCATTTCTTCACCGGCGGCGTGATGCCGAGCCACCATCTGATCCGGCAATATGACGATCTGTTCGCGGTCGAGAAGGAATGGCGCTGGAGCGGCGTCCACTATCAGCGCACCGCGCAGGATTGGCTCGCCAATTTCGATAGGCATCGCGCCGAGATCGCGAACATTCTTCGTCCGGTTTACGGCCGCGAGACCGCCTTATGGATGCGCCGCTGGCGTTGGTTCTTTTTGGCGACGTCAGGCCTGTTCGGCCACGCCGACGGCAGCGAATGGGGTATCAGCCATTACAGGATGGCCGCGGCGGCTGAAAATGCGCAAAGCGCCGGCGGTCACGTAGGCGTCACGATTGCGTGAATCGCTAAAATCGACATGACTTCAAGGGTCTAAGCGCGTGTGGCATTGGGCCGCCGCGATATTTGTTGCGTTGCAGCGTGACGTCTCTACCTTGCCGACATCAGTCTCGTCCGGGTCTGCCGTTCGGGCCGCGTTTCTGTGCGGCCGGTTTGGCGCGTACGGCGGGATACACAGGGATTTCAAACTGCCGATGCCCCCTTTTGACGCGCGTTTCGCTGGCGTAGTCCTGCTGCTGGCCGTGATGCCTTTATTGGCTGCCTGCAACGAAAAGAGCGCGGCGGCGCCGCAGCCGGCCAGGCCCCCCGAAGTCAGCGTCGTATCCGTTGTGCCGATCCCGCGCCCCATCGTGCGCGAACTGCCCGGCCGGATTGCGCCGACCCGCGTGGCGGATGTGCGGCCGCGCGTCTCCGGCATCATCGTCGAGCGGACCTTTCATCAGGGCAGCGAAGTGAAGGCCGGCGACGTGCTGTACCGGATCGACCCGAAGCCGTTCGAGGTCGAGCTGCAGTCGAACGAGGCGGCTCTGGCCAAGGCCGTCGCGGCCTATGATCAGGCATCGCAGCAGGCCAAACGCGTGTCGATGCTGACCAGCCAGCGTGCCACCTCCGAAGCCGAGAACGAGAAGGCGATCGGTCAGATGCGTCAGGCCGAGGCGGACGTTGCCGCGCGCAAGGCCGACGTGGCTCGCGCCAAGCTCAATCTGGAATACGCGACCATCCGCGCGCCGATCGATGGCATCGTCGGTGCGGCGCTGGTTTCCGAAGGCGCGCTCGTCGTGCAGAACGATACGTCGAACCTGGCGACGATTCAGCAGCTCGATCCGATCTATGCGGACTTCACGCAGTCGGTGACTGAAATGAACAATCTGCGCCGTTCGCTCGCGAGCGGCGAATTCGACGCGATCGCGCCGGAAGAAACCAAGGTCCGTCTGATTCTCGATGACGGCACGGTCTATCCATTTCCCGGCAAGCTGCTGTTCTCGGAGGCCAAGGTCGACGCCTATACTGGGCAAGTGACGTTGCGCGGCCAGTTTCCCAATCCGAACCGCGAATTGCTGCCGGGCATGTACGTCCGCATCTCCATCGAGCAGGGTCTCGACACTGACTCGATCGCGATTCCGCAGCAGGCGGTGCAGCGCAATGGCGGCGGCGGCAGCGAGGTCTTCATCGTCAAGGATGACGGGCTTGTCGCCACGCAGGCGATCCGCACCGGCTCGGTGCAGGATGGCGAGTGGCTCGTGACCGAAGGCCTCAAGGCCGGTGACCGCGTCATCGTCGAGGGCTTTCAGAAGTTTGTCGCCGGCGACAAGGTCGATCCGAAGCCGATGGTCGAAGGGAAAAAGGCCTCCGACCAAAAAACCACCCAGCTCAAGCGCTGACAACCGATGCCCAGTTTTTTTATCGATCGCCCGATCTTCGCCTGGGTGGTGGCGCTGTTTATCTGTCTGCTCGGCGCGATATCGATTCCGTTTCT
>JAQGJY010000426.1 GCA_028290325.1 Tardiphaga sp. | reverse complement strand
TGATCTGCTCCACGGCGGACGACATTCTGACGAAGAACCTGTCGAACCGACCTTATTTCATCGAAGCCTTGAAGACGCACGGCTTGGTCGTCAGCGATTACCTGCGCAGCGTGCGCGACAATATGCCAATCATCATGGCCGTGTTTCCGGTGTCGAGCATCAAGGCCGACGGCGAGGCGCTCGTGATGGCATCTGTCAATCTCGGCTGGATGTCGAGCATGCTCAGTAATCTCGGCAACCGGCCCGGAATGTCAGCTGTGCTGATCGACCGGGCGGGCATCGTGATCGCTGCCCCATCCGATCAGGCCGGCCAGGTCGGTCAGCCGCTCGATCCCGGGACGTTGCGCGCCGCATTGTCGGTTGCGCCGCGGGTGCCTGGCCAGCCATACACACCGGCGACGTTTACGGCGAAGGACGGTTCGCAGCGCGCGGTGTGGGCCACCCAAGTCGCGGGCACGGCGGGACGGCTGGTCTTGAGCATCGACGAGGCGACGCTGGCCGGCGGCGCCGACAAGCATATCCGGACGGCCTATCTGCAACTCGGTCTGGTCTGCGTGTTCGTTCTGCTCGGCGCGTTGTTCGCCTCGGAACAGCTGATCATCCGTCCCGTCACGGTGCTGGCGGAGATCGCGCGCCGTCTCGGCCGCGGCGACTGGTCGGCGCGCGCCGGCCGCGATGGCCTGCCGGCCGAATTCGTGCCGCTGGCCCGCGCCTTCAACGAGATGGCCATGCAGCTCGGCCAGCGCGAACGCGACATGGTTGAAGCCAATGACAAGTTGACGGTGATGGCGTCGATCGATGTGCTGACCGGCCTCGCCAACCGTCGCGGCTTCCAGAGCCGGCTCGATTTCGAATGGATGAAGGCGATCCAGACCGGCGACGATCTGGCGCTGCTGATGATGGACGTCGATCACTTCAAGGCGTTCAACGACAATTATGGCCATCCGGAAGGCGATGCCTGCCTCGCCCGCTTCGGCGAGACGCTCGGCGCCATCGCGCATGACGTGATGGGGGTCGCCGGACGCTATGGCGGCGAGGAATTCTGCCTGCTGTTGCCGCGCAGCGATGCCGCGCGGGCGTTCGAGATCGGCGAACGGGTACGCGCCGCGATCCAGGCGCTGGCGATTCCCCACGCGTCCACCGCGACCCAGCGGGTTACCGCCAGTATCGGCCTTGCCAGCGCCACTCCGAACGAGGACCAGACTCCGCGCGATCTGGTCGAGGCCGCCGACGCCGCGCTCTACGCGGCCAAGCATCGCGGCCGCAACACGGTGGTCTGCCACGGCTTCACCGGCGGCGACAAAAGCCCGCTGGCGATGGCGGGATAGGCCGACGACGCCAAACCATTGCCCGAACGCGGCTTTTGTGGCCTAGTCCGCCGTCTTTCGAAGATGAGGCGCGATGAGCCTCCTCCAGCGCTGAAAAGCCGCTGACAGCGACGAGTTTTGCGATTCCATGACCACCGAACGCTACAACGCCCGCGACGCCGAACCGCGCTGGCAGCGCCTCTGGGACGAGCAGGCGATCTTCACCACCAAAAACGACGACCCTCGCGCGAAATATTACGTGCTGGAGATGTTTCCCTACCCGTCCGGGCGAATCCACATGGGTCACGTCCGCAACTACACGATGGGCGACGTGGTGGCGCGGTCGATGCGCGCGCGCGGCTACAACGTGCTGCATCCGATGGGCTGGGACGCCTTCGGCATGCCGGCCGAAAACGCCGCGATGCAAAACAAGACGCATCCGGCGACATGGACCTACGCCAATATCGCGGCGATGAAGAAGCAGCTCAAATCGATGGGGCTGTCGCTGGACTGGAGCCGCGAGATCGCGACCTGCGATCCGTCTTATTACAAGCACCAGCAGCGAATGTTTCTGGATTTCCTCGGCGCCGGGCTGGTCGAGCGCAAGCAATCCAAGGTCAACTGGGATCCAGTCGATCAGACCGTGCTCGCCAACGAGCAGGTGATCGACGGGCGCGGCTGGCGCTCCGGCGCTTTGGTCGAGCAGCGCGAGCTGACCCAGTGGTTTTTCAAGATCACCGACTACGCGCAGGACCTGCTGGACGCGCTCGACACGCTCGATCGCTGGCCGGACAAGGTCCGCACCATGCAGCGCAACTGGATCGGCCGATCCGAAGGGCTGCGATTCGATTTCGGGCTGGTCGGCGCGCCACGGGGTTTCGACACGCTGCCCGTGTTCACGACGCGGCCGGACACGATGTACGGTCCGACCTTCGCCGCCATCTCGCCGGATCATCCGCTGGCGAAAGCGCTGGCGGACACCAATCCCGGCGTCACGGCCTTCATCGACGAATGTCACCGCATGGGCACCTCGCAGGCCGAGATCGACACCGCCGAGAAGCTTGGTTTCGACACCGGCATCAAGGTCACGCACCCGGCCGATAAGGACTGGACGCTGCCGCTGTTCATCGCGAATTTCGTGCTGATGGATTACGGCACCGGCGCGATCATCGGCTGCCCGGCGCATGATCAGCGCGACCTTGATTTCGCGCGCAAGTACAATCTCGACGTCATCGACGTCTTCGTGCCCGAGGGCAGCGACGAACGCGTCAAGAACGTCGCCTTCGTACCGGCAAAGACCGACACCGTGCGCTATGTGCAATGGGTCGGCACACCTGATTCCGTCATGACGTGCGGAGAGGCGATGAAGCAATCGCTCGACATCTTCGTCAAGGACGGCTGGGGCACGCGCGAAGTCAACTTTCGCCTGCGCGACTGGGGGATCTCGCGCCAGCGTTACTGGGGCTGCCCGATCCCGATCATCCATTGCGAGATCTGCGGCGTCGTCCCGGTGCCGGCGAAAGACCTGCCGGTCAAATTGCCCGACGACATCGAATTCGATCGCCCCGGCAATCCGCTCGATCGTCACGCGACATGGAAGCACGTTGCCTGTCCGCAATGCGGCAAGGATGCGCGGCGCGAAACCGACACGATGGATACCTTCGTGGATTCGTCGTGGTACTTCGCGCGCTTCACCGATCCGTGGAATGACAACGCGCCGACCACGCCGAAGGTCGCCAATCACATGATGCCGGTCGATCAATATATCGGCGGCGTTGAACACGCGATTTTGCATCTGCTCTATTCGCGCTTCTTCACGCGCGCGATGAAGGCCACCGGCCATGTCGGCATGGACGAGCCGTTCGCCGGCATGTTCACGCAGGGCATGGTGGTCCACGAGACCTATCGCAAACAGGACGGCAGCTTCGCGTCGCCGGCCGAGATCGACATCGTCGCTGACGGCGATGCGCGGCGCGCGACATTGATCGGCACCACGGAGACGGTCGAGATCGGCCCGATCGAGAAGATGTCGAAGAGCAAGCGCAACACGGTCGATCCCGACGACATCATCGGCACCTATGGCGCCGACACGGCGCGGTGGTTCATGCTGTCCGACTCGCCGCCGGATCGCGACGTGATCTGGAGCGAGGACGGCGTCCAGGGCGCGTCGCGCTTCGTGCAACGAGTCTGGCGGCTGGTCAGTGCCGCTGCTCCGCATCTGCCGCCGCCGGGCACGATCTCGGCTCAAGAGGCTGATGACGCCGCTACCGCTTTGCGGCGGGCCGCGCACCAGACCCTGTCGGATGTGCTGACTGGCATCGAGCGGCTGCGCTTCAATACCGCCATCGCCAAGCTCTATACCTATGTCAGCACACTCCAGGACGCCGTGGACGGCCCGCTGAAGTCCGCGACGCCGGCTTACGCGGCCGCGGCGCGGGAGGCGTTCGATATTCTGGTCCTGCTGCTGGCGCCGATGGTTCCGCATTTGGCGGAGGAGTGCTGGGCGGCGATCGGCCAGAACGGCCTGGTGTCCGAGGCGCAATGGCCCGCCGTCGAGGCCGGTTTGCTGGTATCCGAGCAGATGACGCTGCCGGTTCAGGTCAACGGCAAGCGGCGCGCGGAAGTCACAGTCGCCCGGAATGCGGAAATTCCGCAAATAGAGGCTGCCGTTTTGGCCCTCGATGCGGTAAAACAGGCTTTGGACGGCAAACCCGTCCGCAAGATCATCGTGGTGCCGCAGAGGATCGTCAATGTTGTGGGCTAATAAACGTGTGGTGGCGCGGCTCTTTGCCGTGATCGGCCTTGCGGCGCTCACGGCGGGATGCTTCCAGCCGATGTATGCCGAGCGCGCCGACGGCAAGCCGGGTCTTCGCGAGAAGCTGTCCGGCGTCGAACTACCGCCCGTCGCCAACGTCAACGGCTCGCGCGATTCCCGCCTCGGCGTCGAAATCCGCAACGCTCTGGCCTTCAAGCTTTATGGCAATGCCACCGGCATGCCGCCGACGCATCGGCTGGATCTGCGCTTCACCAGCAGCAAGTCGTCGCTGATCCTCGATCCGGTGACGGCCCTGCCATCGAGCGAAAACTACGGCATCGACGCCTCTTACAATCTGGTCGAGGTGGCCACCGGCAAGTCGGTGCTGACCGGCTCGACGTTCTCACGGGTCACCTATGACGTGCCCGGCCAGTTGCAACGCTTCGCCCGCGCCCGCGCCTTCCGCGACGCCGAGGACCGCGCCTCGCAGGAAATCGCCGAGAACATCCAGAAGCGGCTCGAGTCGTTCTTCTTCGCCGCGATTTGAGATTGTCATCTCGGCGTTGCGGCCCGTGTCCCGGACGCGGAACGGCATCGCTCGGCTTGTGCCGCGCGACGCCCGGAACACGAAACGCTGATCTGTCAGACAACGGATTCCCCTAATGGTCGCCCTGCGCGGACGCGAGATCGATGCGTATCTGGCAAAGCCCGATAGCGGCCGTCCCATTGTGCTGCTCTATGGCCCGGACGCCGGGTTGGTGCGCGAGCGCGCCGATGCGCTGGTCGCCTCCGCCGTCGATGATCCGAACGATCCTTTCGCAATGGTCCGCATGGATGGCGACGACCTCGCGGCCGAGCCGTCGCGGCTGGTCGAAGAGGCGATGACGATCCCGATGTTCGGTGGTCGCCGTGCGATCCGCGTGCGCGCCGGCTCGAAGAGTTTCGCCGCCGGCGTCGAGACGCTGTCCACCGAGCCGATCAAGGACTGCCGCATCATCATCGAAGCCGGCGAGTTGCGCCCGGAATCGCCGCTGCGGAAAGTCTGCGAAAAGGCCAAGACTGCCGTCGCCATCGCCTGCTATCCCGATAGCGAACGCGATCTCGCGAAGCTCATCGACGACGAGTTGCGCGTCTCCAATCTGAAGCTCGCAACCGACGCCCGCGCATCGCTGATGGCGCTGCTCGGTGGCGATCGTCAGGCGTCGCGCAATGAAATCCGCAAGCTCGTGCTCTATGCCCATGGGCAAAGCGAAGTCACGCTCGATGACGTCATGGCCGTCGTCGCCGATGCATCCGAGTTAAAGATCGATCCGATCGTCGATGCGGCCTTCGCCGGCAATCCGGCGATCGTCGAAACCGAATTCGCCAAAGCGATGACAGCCGGGACTTATCCCGGCATGGTCGTCATGGCCGCGCAGCGTCAGGCCGCGTCACTGCACAAAGCGTCATTGCTTGTGGAAGAAGGCATGTCCGCGTCGCAGGCCGCCGAAAGCGGATTTCCGCGTCTGCATTTCTCGCGCAAGACCACCGTCGAG
>JAQGJY010000422.1 GCA_028290325.1 Tardiphaga sp. | reverse complement strand
CGGCCGTGATCGGCAGCGAGCGAACCCGCGCGCCGGTGGCGTTGAAGATCGCATTGGCGAGCGCTGGTGCCACCACTGTGACAGCCGGTTCGCCGACGCCGGTGGCCTTCTCGCCATTGGCGATGATGTGAACCGCCACCTCCGGCATCTGGCTCATCCGCAACGGCGTGTAGGTATCGAAGTTGGATTGTTCGATGCCGCCGTCCTTCATCGTCGCCTTCTCGTAGAGAGCAAGCGATAGCCCCCACAACGCCGCGCCTTCGACCTGCGCACGGATGTTGTCGGGATGCACCGCCGTGCCGACGTCGGTGGCCACGGTGAGTTTCTTCACCTTGACCTCGCCGGCGTCCGACACCGCGACATGCGCGACGCAGGCGGTCCAACTGGCTGTCGCGCGTTCCTGCGACGAGACGCAGGAGACGCCCATGCCTTCGCCCTTCGGCAGTTTTCGCGTGCCGTAACCGGCCAGTCCCATCGCCGCGAGCAGCGTGTTGCGAAGCCGCTCCGCGCCGCCGGCATTGGCACCAGCCCCGTCCAGCATCGCGATGCGATACTGCGCGGGATCCTTGCCGGCTGCGTGCGCCAGTTCGTCGATCATGCTTTCGACCGCCCAGAACGTCCAGCCCGGCGCAACGGAGCGAAGTTGCCCCGATGGCGTGGCCTGTTGGGCCATCTCGTTGAGGATGGCGCGGACGTTGTGGTTCGGCACGGTATAGAAGAAATCCGCGCCGTTGACGGTGAAGCCGTCGAGCCCGCCCTTCTTGTCCACCGAGGGCGTCAGGAAGTCGGGAATGCCCCAACGCTTGGTCGGCCAGGCGCTCGCGACGTCGTGGTTCAGCGCGACGATCTTGCCGTCAGCGTCGAGTCCCGCCTTGATCTTCTGGAAGGTGAGCGGGCGTGAGAAGTCCATCGTCATGTCGTCTTCGCGCGAGTAGATCACCTTCACCGGCTTGCCGACGGCCTTCGCCGCCAGCACCGCCGGCACCATCATGTCCGCATCGAGCCGTCGGCCGAAGCCGCCGCCGAGATAGGTCTGGTGCATGACGATGTATTTCGGATCGACCCCGAGCGCGCCAGCGGCGATGCCGCCGGAGCGGGTGGCGAACTGGTTGCCTGAATAAAGATGCCAGATGTCACCTTTCAACTCGGCGGTGGCGTTCATCGGCTCCATCGGCGCGTGGATATTGATGCTGGTGGTGTATTCAGCCTCCAGTACCTTCGCGGCCGTGCCGAAGGCTGCCGCCGTGTCGCCGTTCTTGACGAAGAACAGGCCGGAGTCGTCGAGGCCCTGCAACCGCTTGCCTTCGGCGAGCAGGGATTCGCTGGTGACTTTGGCATTGGGGCCATTATCCCACGTCACCTTCAGCGCGTCGGCGGCTTTCTTGGCGTTCTGATAGGTGTTGGCGACGGCGACCACCCAGCCGGTCGTGCTGCCGGTCTTGTCCTCCAGCGTCACGGCTTTGATGAAGCCCGGCACCTTCTTGGCGGCGGAATCATCGACCGATTTCACGGTCGCGCCGTAGCGCACCGGCGGCATCACGATCTTGCCGTACACCATGCCCGGCACGAAGGTGTCGATGCCATATTTGGCCGCGCCGTTGGTCTTGCTCGGAATGTCGAGCTGCGGCACCGAGACGCCGATCATGGAATACTGATCGGCGGTCTTGAGCTTCAGCGCCTTCAACTCATCGGCGGTGAAGGTCTTCGTCGCCTTGCCGCTCTTGACGATATCGGCGAACGAAATCGCTTTCTTCGACTTGGCATGCGAGATCGTCGACTCGCGCACGGTCAGTTCACCCGCCGGCACGCCCATGATGGTCGAGGCCGCTTCGGTCAATGCGATGCGTCCGGCCGCGCCCGCGCGGCTCATCGCATCGAAGTTCATCATCGTCGACCAGCTTCCGCCGGTGATCTGTGCGCCCAGAACAGGATCGTTGTATTTCGGATCGTTGGAGGCCAACTGGATCCGCATGTCCTTCCAGCTCGACCCGAGTTCCTCGGCGATGATCTGCGCCATCGTCGAGGCGATGTGCTGACCCATGTCGGCCTTGCCGCAGGTCACGGTGACGAGACCGTCCGGCGCGATCGAATACCACACGCTCGGATCGAACGCGGCGGCAGGGGCAGGTGCCGCGAAGGCCTGATCCATACCGGGTACGGCGGAATAGCCGAGCGCAAGGCCGGTGGCGGCTGTGCCGACAAGAAACGAGCGGCGGCTGAGATCGGCGGCGGATGTTTTGTCCGAAACCGTCATGTCGTGCGTTTTAACATGCTTGTTCATGTCGCTCTCCGATCGGTGGGCGTGTTGGAGGCGGTGCGGATGTCGGAGGCAGCGCGCATGATGGCTTTCTGGATGCGCGAATAGGTCATGCAGCGGCAGAGATTGCCGTCCATATGCGCGACGACTTCGTCCCTGGTGGGATTGTTGTTTTTGGAGAGCAGCGATGCGGCCTGCATGATCTGGCCGGATTGGCAGTAACCGCATTGCGGCACCTGCTCGGCAATCCATGCCTTCTGCAACGGGTGATCACCCTTGGCGCTGAGCCCTTCGATGGTGGTGATCTTCTTGCCGGCTACGTCGCTCACCGCCGTCTGGCAGGACCGCACCGCTTCGCCGTTGACGTGAACCGTGCAGGCCCCGCAAAGACCCGCGCCACAACCGAACTTCGTGCCGGTCATTTGCAGTTGTTCGCGGATCACCCAAAGCAGGGGCGTGTCCGCCGCGGCATCGACGGACAGAGTCCGCCCATTGATATTGAGATTGGCCATCGCTTCTTCCCATCCGGTGCCTGATGCCACTTACGGCGGCTATCAATTCGGGGTCGTCAACCGCCACCCACCGGGTCGATGACAGCCAGCGACAGAATGGTTGGGTTGTCGGAGCGGCGCAATGAAATTTAGAATGGTTCGAAGACAATTCGTTGGTGCATCGCGAAAGCGGCTCGTGAAGTGCGGCGCGGACATCTCAGAACGAAGCGATCGATCACGCTAAACGCGCATCGGGACGATCATGCCGAAACGGCGATCGCGTCGATCTGCAAGCGCGTCATACGCTGGCGATTGGAAAGCGAAGCCTGGCACAGGACTATCAGTCGCCATACCGCGCCTGCAGCATGTCTTTCAGTATCCCTGTTGCGAGTTTACAGCGTAGCTCACAGCGTCTTAACGCAAGTTCTTTTGCCCGAACTCTCTCAGTCTCGCGTCTGATGGAGCCGATGTGCTCCGCGACCAACGAAGAGAAACACCGTGCAAAACGGGATGACAGCTTCAGCCATATTGAAGGCCGGCGCTTCGTGAGCAGCAAGCCCTGGCCCGCGGTAAATTTCGCCGA
>JAQGJY010000419.1 GCA_028290325.1 Tardiphaga sp. | reverse complement strand
ACGCAAAACCAAATGGCAACCGCGCGCGACAAACCATACGTCCGGCGCTCTGTGGAAATACGCCCAGCAGGTCGGGCCTGCGGTCGATGGTGCGGTCACTCATCCGGGTGGCGCGCATGAGAAACATAGCTATGCGGATATCTAAGCGTATCGTTGGCATTGCGTTGATGCTGGGCGCCACCGTGGTGGCGACGCAGTGGCCGCTTGAGCCGGCGCGGGCCTTTGACGGCACCGCGGTCGGAGAGGATTTGCCGATCGCCGTGCTGTCGCCGCAGTCGGGCACGAAAAAGCTGGTGCCGCCGAACCCGATTCCGAATGCGCCCGCGTCGTTGACGGCCTTGCAGTATCAGGCCGAAGGCGGTCATCCGGTCGCGCAATGGAAGCTCGGCCGCATGTATGCCAATGGCGACGGCGTCACGCAGGACGATCTGCGCGCGTTCGAATATTTCAGTCGCGTGGCCAATGCCCATGCCGAGGATTCGCCGACCGCGCCGCAGGCCGCGATCGTCGCCAATGCCTTCGTGTCGCTCGGGCGCTATTATCTCGACGGCATTCCGAACACCAAGATCAAGGCCGACGCCGCGCGCGCCCGCGAAATGTTCTCTTACGCCGCGTCCTATTTCGGCAATGCCGACGCGCAATACGATCTGGCGCGGCTATATCTGAAAGGCGTCGGCACCCCGCGCGATACAAAGTATGGCGTGCGCTGGCTCGGCCTCGCGGCGCAGAAGGGCCAGCATCAGGCGCAGGCAATGCTGGGCCAGATGCTGTTCAATGGCGAGCATCTGCCGCGGCAGGCCGCGCGCGGGTTGATGTGGCTGACGCTGGCGCGGGACAGCGCCGCGCCGGACGAGGTCTGGATCAAGGACAGCTACGCCAAAGCGATCAGCAAGGCGTCTGAGGATGACCGCGCCATGGCGTTGCAGCTTCTTGAAGGCTGGGTGCAGGGCCGCAAGGATTGAGGTTGCGTCTCAACGTCATTCCGGGGCGCCAGCAGCGATCGCTGCGGCGAAGCCGGAAGCTGGGCCCGCTCATCCTGATGAGATTTCGGGTCCCGTCCGCCAAGTGGCGTCCGCGTCCGGAATGATCGTCAGCCTCAGGCGGTCTCCAGATCCAGATCGATCCACACCGGGACGTGGTCGGATGGCTTCTCCCAACTGCGGACCTGCTTGTCGATGCCGGCACCGACGAGGCGGTCGGCGGCCTGCGGCGACAGCAGCATATGGTCGATCCGGATGCCGTGGTTCTTTTGCCAGGCGCCGGCCTGATAATCCCAGAACGTGTATTCGCCGCCCGCATCCGACACCGCCCTCACCGCGTCGGTCAGGCCCAGCCCCAGCAGTCGCTGGAAGCTCTCGCGCGTTTGCGGCCTGAACAGCGCATCGTTGACCCACGCGGCCGGATTATGGACATCGCGCGCCGCCGGGATGACATTGAAGTCGCCCGCTAAAATCAGCGGTTCCTCGGTCTTCAGCCGGTTGCGGGCGTAATCGGCGAGGCGATCCATCCAGCGCAGTTTGTAGGGATATTTCTCGGTATCGACCGGATTGCCGTTCGGAAGATACAGACAGGCGACGCGGACCACGCCGGATTTCAACGACACCACGCCCTCGATGAAACGCGATTGGATGTCCTCGTCGTCGCCGCCGAGCCGCGGTGTCGCTTCATCCAGCGGGTATTTCGACAGCAGCGCGACGCCATTGAAGGTCTTCTGGCCATGGGTGACGACGTTGTAGCCGAGCGCCTCGATCGCCTCGCGCGGGAACGCGTCGTCCATGCATTTGGTCTCTTGCAGGCAGGCGATATCCGGCGCGGTCTCCTTCAGCCAAGTCAGGAGGTGATCCAGCCGTTGGCGGACGGAATTGACGTTCCAGGTGGCGATGCGCATGCGGAGGGTGTCCCGGTAACAACAAATGCAACAATTCTGCGTCGTGGCATACCATGATGCCCGGGGTTATGATAATCAGTCTAATCAAGCGATTAAGTTGTCAAAAAATTGAAACGAACTAATTCGGAGGAACCGGGACCGACGCGAACAAGGCATGATCCGGAAAATGGGATTTCCGGTTTTCCGATCAGATCCTGCCTGGAAATAAAGCCGCGAGCGGCCGGGATATTATGAAAAAACGCAACGCGATCATTTTTCTTGGGCTGATCGGCGCGCTCGCGCTCGGCGCGTATGCGTCGAAATCGAGCTGGACGAGCCACAACGCCAGCGCCCAGGCGCCGCCGAAGCCGCGCGTCGTGTCGGTGGAGATTGCCCGCTCCGAACAGCGCGCCGTTCCGGTCGATGTCGATTCGATCGGCATGGTAACGCCGATATCCAGCGTCGCTTTGAAATCGCGCGTCGAAACCACCATCATCCAGGTCCATTTCGAGGACGGCGCCAAGGTGAAGGAGGGCGACCTTCTGTTCACGCTCGATGCCCGGCAGATCGACGCGCAAATCGAGCAGGCGCAGGGCGCGCTGGCCCGCGATCAGGCGCAGCTCGCCGGCGCGCAACGCGACGTCAAACGTTACAACGATCTGATCGGCAAGGGCGCGACCACGCAGGTCAACGTCGATAACGCCAAGACGCAGGCCGATATTCTAGCCGGCACGATTCAGGCCGATCAATCGGCGTTGGACAATCTGAAAGTCCAGAAGAGCTTCGCGACGATCCACGCGCCGGTCTCCGGCCGCATCAGCGCCGCCAACGTCAAGGTCGGCAACTTCGTGC
>JAQGJY010000404.1 GCA_028290325.1 Tardiphaga sp. | reverse complement strand
AGCCCGGCGTGACGTTGACGCCGCGCAGGCGTAACTCATACTTCTCGCCGAACGGCACCATTTTCAGCTCGACGCCGGGAAACGGCAGGCCGATCAGCCCGACGCGCTCGGTGTCCCAATAGGTGCCAGTCGAAGTCGGCGAGGTCTCGGTCGAACCCCAGCCGGTGTAGAACACGATGCGTTCGCCGGTGGTGCGAACCGCCAGCGCCTGCATGCGCTCATAAAGATCGTCCGGCAGCCGCGCGCCGCCATAACCCATGATGCCGAGATTCTTGAAGAACGACCGACACAACGCGTCGTCCTTTTCCATCGCGCTGGCGAGCGCGGCATAGCCCGCCGGCACATTGGCGTAATAGGTCGGCGAAATCTCGCGCAGGTTCTTCAGCGTTTCCTCAATCAGGCCCGGCATCGGCCGGCCTTCGTCGATGTAGAGAACGCCGCCTTCGATCAAGGCCGGATTGAACAGAGCGTTGCCGCCCATCGTGTGGTTCCACGGCATCCAGTCGAGAAACACCGATTGCGGCGCATCGGGGTCGCGCGGCCGGCACTGCATCATCATCGCCGCATTGGCGCACATCATGCGCTGCGTATTGATCACCGCCTTCGGCATGCCGGTCGAGCCCGATGTGAACAGCAATTTGCCGACGGTATCGCCGGTGATCGCGGCGATGGAATTTCCGACCGCCGACGTGACCGGCGTTCGCGCGAGATCGGCGAAGGACTGACTCGGAATGCCGTCGCAGGGCCGCGCCACGTGAATAACTTTGACGTTCGTCAAATCGAGCGCGTGCAGCGCCTTCGTGAAGGTCGGGCCATCCTGCACCATCACGACCTTCGGCTTGATGAGACCGAACAGATATTTCAGCTTGGCGTGATCCTGGCTCATCAGCGAATAGGCCGGCGAGACCGGGGCCGCCGGCAGCCGGGCCTGCATCGCGGCCTGCGTCATCAGCGCGTGCTCGATCGAATTGCCGGACAGGATCGCGACCGGCGCGCCCTCGGGCAGTTTCATGTCGAGCAGCGCCTGCGTCAGCGCATCGACGGTGCGCTTGGCCTCGGCATAAGACACCTCGCGCCATGCGCGATCGGGGCCGCGCTGCGCCAGCCAGATCCGATCCGGATGCGACGCCGCCCATTTCGCCAGCGAGGCTGGGATATGCGTCTCATAGGCCATCAATGGAATGCGCGATTTCAGCACGACGACGCCATCGGCGCGGCGGTCGATATCGATTTCGCGCGGCAGCCAGTTGACCTTGCGGAACGGCGGCTTGTCAGTCTGCGTAATCGGCGTCTGGATGTTCATGCGCGTATCCTCGAAATGGTCGCGGCCACTTGTCGGGCCTTGTTTGTCGTGCTCGCTATCGCTTCACATAAACCGGCTTGCGCTTTTCCATGAAGGCGCGAATGCCCTCGCTGAATTCCTCCGACCGGCTGCACAGCACCTGATTGCGATCTTCCATCGCGATCACCTGCTCGATCGAGCCGGCATCGACCGCCATGTTGAGACATTCCTTCGACAGCCGCAGCCCGACCGGCGACGCCAGCATCATCGCCTCGACATAGGGCGCGGCGGCGGCATCGAGGCCGTCTTCGGCGACCACCTCGGACACCAGCCCGACCGTCAACGCGCGATCGGCGTGAATGAAGCGGCCCGTCAAAATCAGTTCGGACGCGATGGAGACACCGACGAGACGGGTGAGAAAGTAACTCGAGCCGATGTCGCAGCCGCCGAGGCCGAGCTTGATGAAGGCGCAATTCATCCGCGCCGATGTCGTCGCGATGCGAATGTCGGCCGCGAGCGCCAGCGCGAACCCGCCGCCGGCGGCCGCGCCCTGCACCAGCGCCACGATCGGCTGCGGACATTTGCGCATCGCCATCACGATGTCGGCGATGCGACGTTGCGAATCCAGTGACTCGGTGACACCAGGCGGCTCCTGCTGGCCGGCGCGCCGCGCCATCGCGTTTTTCAGGTCGAGCCCGGCGCAGAAATTCTTGCCGGCGCCTTTCAGCACGACGACGCGGGTGTCGCGGTTTCTGTAGAGACCGCTGAAATAGACGTTGAGCGCATCGATCAAAGCGGGATCGAGCGCGTTGAGGGCGTCGGGGCGGTTCAACGTTACCGTGTCGACGCCGTCATTGTGGTCGATCAGCAGCGGTTGGGTCACGCGACGGCCTCTCTGTTTGTCGGGTGGGCAGAGCGCATTTGCGCCGTGCCCACCGCATTGCTTTGGGTGCGCGCGGCGCACCTGCGCCATCACCACCCGTCGAAGCGACGACGTCGCGCTACCGCGGCGCCATGCGGATGGCGCCGTCGAGCCGGATGGTCTCGCCGTTCAGCATCGGATTCTCGACGATCTGCAACGCCAGCGAGGCATATTCGCTGGGATCGCCGAGACGTGCCGGATGCGGCACCTGCGCGCCGAGGCTTTTGCGGGCCTCTTCGTTCAGACCCATCAGCAGCGGCGTCAGGAACAGGCCGGGCGCGATGGTCATGACGCGGATCTTCAGCGAGGCGAGATCGCGCGCCACGGGAAGCGTCATGCCGACGATGCCGCCCTTCGAGGCCGAATACGCCGCCTGCCCGATCTGGCCGTCGAACGCCGCGACGCTGGCGGTGTTGATGCAGACGCCGCGCTCCTCGCCGATCGTCGGCGCGTTCTGCATGCGCTCGGCGACGAGCCGGATGCAGTTGAACGAGCCGATCAGATTGACCTGAATGATGCGGGTGAAATGATCCAGCGGATAGGCGCCGTTCTTGCCGACGGTCTTCACCGCGCCGCCGATGCCGGCGCAGTTCACCAGCACGCGGACGATGCCATGAGCTTCCTCGGCCTTGGCGATCGCGGCTTTGACATCGGCTTCGCTCGACACGTCGCCGACAACAGCAAGACCGCCGATTTCGGCCGCGACCTTCTCGGCGTTTTCCTGGCTGCGGTCATAGACCGCGACCTTGGCGCCCTTGGCGGCCATCGCCCGCGCGGTCGCGGCACCGAGGCCCGAACCGCCGCCGGTGATGAATGCCGATACGTCTTTCAACTGCATTGTCGTCCCTTTCCTGCCCTAGAATCTCGTGTCTTGAGCGTTTGTTGATTCGTCGCGAAAGTCCCGTCCTTGGGCGTTTCCCGCGTTTCCTCTCGTTTCTTCTGCCGCTTGTCGCGGCTTTTCTTATATCTCGTGTCCGCCGGTCGGGGCGGCGCGCTGATCCGGCGCGACGATCATGCCGCCGAGGATCAACGCTTCCATATGCGCGATGTATTGGCGGCAGACATCGTCCGTGACCGGACCGACGCCCGCCGCGCGCATCATCGCGTGACGGCTGTAGAACAGATGGTCGCTGGCGCCGATCACGCTGGTGTAAAACAGCACCGGATCGACCTGGCGGAATTCACCGGCGGCGACGCCCTCGGCGAGCAGCCGGCGCTGGAAATCCAGCAGCGGCCCGACGAAAAACTTCGACACTTCGTCGGCGGCTTCCGTGCTGCTTTCGTGCAGCAGATAATGGATCAGCCGGTTCATGTACGGAAACTGGTGATAGGCCTTGATGATGCCGGCGATATGCAGACGTAACTTCGCGCTCGGCGTGATCGGCTGCGCCAGCAGATAATCGAGATGCGTCATCTCGGTCGCGGCGTCGCGCGCCAGCAGCGCCAGCAGCAGGCCGTCTTTATTGCCGAAATGATATTTCACCAAAGCGGAATTGACGCCGGAGCGCTGCGCGATCTCGCTTAGCGAGACCTCGATCGAATTGTGCTCGATCATGAGCTCGCCCGCCGCCAGCAGCAGCTTGTCGGCCGTCGTGGTCTTGACCGCCGGCTTCGCCGCAGTCTTGCCCGGTCCCCGATTCAGCGCGCTGACGCTCACCTGCGATCTCATCCCGTCTTGATCCGCACGCGGAGTGCGTGCGGATCGCAGATAACCCGATGAGGGCTGTCCACTCAAGAGTTAATTGACTGATTGACTAAGCAGCGTGCCATCCTTTTAATGCCGCCGGCAAATCGACCCACACAACAGACCATTATCAGGGAGATCGCTCATGGCCGAGGCCTATATCGTCGCCGCCGCCCGCACCGCTGGCGGACGCAAGGGAGGCCGGCTGTCCGGCTGGCATCCGGCCGATCTCGCCGGCTCCGTGCTGGACACGCTGGTCGACCGCACCGGAATCGATCCGGCGCAGGTCGAAGACGTCATCATGGGTTGCGTCGGACAGGGCGGCGAACAGGCCGTCAACATCGCGCGCAACGCGATTCTGGCCTCGAAGCTGCCGGAAAGCGTGCCGGGCACCTCGATCGACCGGCAGTGCGGCTCGTCGCAGCAGGCGCTGCACTTCGCGGCGCAGGCGGTGATGTCCGGGACGATGGACATCGTCATCGCCGCCGGCGTGGAAAGCATGACCCGCGTGCCGATGGGCTCGCCGAGCATCCTCGCCGCCAAAGCCGGCATGGGCACCTACAAGAGCCCCAAAATGGAAGCCCGCTACCCGAACATCCAGTTCAACCAGTTCGCCGGCGCGGAAATGGTCGCCAAGAAATACGGGCTGACCAAGGACCAGCTCGACGAATACGCTTATCAGAGCCATCAGCGCGCCATTGCCGCGACCAATGCCGGCAAGTTCAAGGACGAGATCATCCCGCTGAACATCACCCGCGCCGACGGCACCGCCGACACCCACCTGATCGACGAAGGCATCCGCTTCGACGCGACGCTCGACGGCATTCGCGGCGTCAAGCTGATCCAGGAAGGCGGGCAACTCACGGCGGCCAGCGCCAGCCAGATCTGCGACGGCGCATCGGGCGTCATGGTCGTCAGCGAGCGCGGCCTCAAACAGCTCGGCCTCAAGCCGATGGCCCGCGTCCACCATATGACCATGATGGGCGGCGATCCCGTCATCATGCTGGAAGCGCCGCTGCCCGCCACCAAGCGCGCGCTGGAAAAGGCCGGCATGTCGATCGATGACATCGACCTGTTCGAGGTCAACGAGGCTTTCGCCTCGATCCCGACGGCGTGGCTGAAGGCGACCGGCGCCGACCCGGCACGGCTCAACGTCAATGGCGGCGCGATCGCGCTCGGCCATCCGTTGGGCGGGTCGGGCACCAAGCTGATGACCACCTTGCTGCACGCGCTGAAGCAGAACAACAAGCGCTACGGCTTGCAGACGATGTGCGAGGGCGGCGGCATGGCCAACGTCACGATCGTCGAGCGGCTCTAGCCTTTTCTTCCCTCTCCCCGCGTGGGAGAGGGTGCCTGAGCGCAGCAAAGGCGGTGAGGCGAGGCCGTGCCAAACCGCATTCGCTTGCACCCCACAACACCAAGAGCGGACTCTCAATCCGCCTTTTTCATATTCGAGGACACGCCATGACCCATCCGTCGCATCACGCGCAGACGAATCCCGACAAGATCGCCTATCGGATGGCCGGCTCGGGGAAGGCGGTGACCTATCGCGAGCTCGACGCGCGTTCGAATCGCGGCGCGAACCTGTTTCGCGCGCTCGGCCTCAAGGCCGGCGACCACGTCGCGCTGCTGATGGAGAACCGGCTGGAATTCATGGACGTGTGCTGGGCCGCGCAAAGAAGCGGGCTGTATTACACCGCGATCAGCCGTTACCTGACGCAGGACGAAATCGCCTATATCGTCAGGGATTGCGGCGCGAAGGTTGTCGTCACCTCGGCGAAATGCGCCGATGTCGTCGCGTCGCTCGCGACGGCTTCGGACGCGCCGGTTTTCTACACCGTCGACGACGCCAGCGCGCATTTCAAATCATGGCATGACGCGCTGGCGCTGCAGCCGGCGACGCCGGTGAGCGATGCCGTCGCCGGCTACGACATGCTGTATTCGTCCGGCACCACCGGCCGCCCGAAAGGCATCAAGCGCGCGTCGGACAACGCGCCGATCGACGTGCCGAACGCCTTCCTGCGGCTGCTCTGCGAAAAGATGTGCGGCATGACCGAAGACAGCATCTATCTGTCGCCCGCGCCGCTCTATCACGCCGCGCCGTTGCGCTTCTCGATGATGGCGGCCACGCTCGGCGGCACCGCCGTCATCATGGAGAGCTTCGACGCCGAAACCTTCCTCAAGCTGGTCGCGCAATACAGGATCACGCAATCGCAACTGGTGCCGACGATGTTCGTCCGCATGCTGAAACTGCCCGACGATGTCCGCGCCAAATACGACGTGTCGTCGCTGAAGGGCGCGATCCATGCCGCCGCGCCCTGCCCGGTCGATGTGAAGCAGAAGATGATCGACTGGTGGGGGCCGATCCTGATCGAATATTACGCCGGCTCCGAAGGCAACGGCGTCACCGTCTCGAATTCGCAACAATGGCTGACGCACCGCGGCACCGTCGGCAAGGCCGTGGTCGGCTCGGTGAAGATTCTCGACGAGAACGACGCCGAGCTACCGATCGGCGAAATCGGCACCGTCTATTTCGCCGACGCGCCGGTGTTTTCCTATCACAACGATCCGGAGAAGACGAAGAAGGCCTTCAACGACAAGGGCTGGTCGACCCTCGGCGATGTCGGCTATCTGGACAAAGAGGGCTTCCTCTATCTCACCGATCGCAAGAGCTACATGATTATCTCCGGCGGCGTGAACATCTATCCGCAGGAAACCGAAGATGTGCTGATCACCCATCCCGACGTCGCCGATGTCGCGGTGTTCGGCGTGCCGAACGAGGAGATGGGCGAAGAGGTCAAGGCCGTCGTGCAGGCGCATGATCCGTCCAAAGCCAATGCCGAACTGGCGACCGA
>JAQGJY010000390.1 GCA_028290325.1 Tardiphaga sp. | reverse complement strand
TGCGCCGCCAGCAACTTGTAAAGCACCTCTTCCGAGGGCTCATCGAGCGACGCGGTGGCCTCGTCGAGGAACAGATATTGCGGCTTGTGCAACAACGCGCGGGCGACACCGAGGCGTTGCTGTTCGCCGAGCGACAGCATCCGATTCCAGTGCGCGTCCTCGATCAGACGATCCGCGAGCGCCGGCAGGCCGACGCTTTTGACCACCTCCGCAATCTTGTCGGAGCCGAACGCGGCGGTCTCGGCCGGGTAGGCGATCGCGGCCGCCAGCGAGCCGACCGGAAAATACGGCCGCTGTGGCAGCATCATCAACGTCGCGTCCTTCGGCACCGCGATCGAGCCGCTGCCGAACGGCCAGATGCCGGCGATCGCCCTGAACAGCGTCGATTTGCCGGAGCCGGACGGCCCGGTGACGAGCGTCGTCTCGCCCGCGCGCAATTCGAAATCATCGGCCGCGATCAGCGGCGCGCCATTCGGTAGCCCGAGCAACAGATCGTTCAGTTCGATGGTGCGGCCGGTCTTTGCCGCGACGTGGACGATATTCGCTTTGGCGGTCATCTTGTCCGCGTTGGCGATCGCCGCCTCGAAGCCGTCGAGTCGCGCCACCACCGATTGCCACTCCGCGAGCGTGCGATAGGCGGTGATGAAGAACGACAGCGAATCCTGCACGCTGCCGAACGCGGAGGCCGTCTGCATCATCCCGCCGAGCTGGACCTTGTTTGCGAAGTAAGCCGGCGCGATGAGAATGTAGGGAAACAGCACCGAGGCCTGGGCGTAAGCCGCGGTGAACGCCGTCAGCTTTTTGGTGCGGTTCATGATGCCGATGAAGTTCTCGATCACGAAGCCGAAGCGCTGATTGAGCCGCACCCGCTCGGCGGCCTCGCCGCGCAGCAACGCGATCTGCTCGGAGTTCTCGCGGGCGCGCACCAGATTGAAACGGAAGTCGGCCTCGAAACGCTGTTGCTGGAAATTCAGCCCGACCAGCGGCCGGCCGATCAGATGGGTCAAGACGGTGCCGAGTGCCGCATAGATCAACGCGGCCCAGACCAGATAGCCGGGAATATTCCAGTCCTGGCCAAAGACGTGCAAAGGCGCCGCCGTCGACAGGCCCCACAAGATCACGACAAACGACGCCAGCGTCACCACCGAACTGAGCAGCCCGATGCCGAGCGTCAGCGTCTGCTCGACGAAGCGCTGCGTATCCTCGGCGATGCGCTGGTCCGGATTGTCCGCCGCGTCGCCCGTCAACTGCATGCGATAGTGGTTGGCGTCGTGCAGCCAGCCGCGCAGATAATGCTGCGTCATCCAGCCTCGCCAGCGGATCTGGAGCCACTGGTTGAGATAAAGCTGATAGACCTTCAGCGCGATGAAGATCGTCGCCAGAAACGCGAAGTAGCCGAGCTGATAGGTGAAGGTCGGCAGGTCGTGTTCCTGCAGCGCATTATAGAAGACGTTATTCCAGCGGTTGAACAGCACGGTGAGAAACACAACGGCGAGTTCGATCGCGATCACCGCCGCCAACAGCCCGCGTCCCGCCCATTTGTCCTCGGAGTTGAAATACGGGATCGCGATCCGCCACACATTGGCGAGCGTCGAACGGATGTTGTTCACAGGCTGAGGTCTCCAGATCGGGCGCCGCGGAGCACACAAAGCGCTGACGTGCCACAACAATTTGTGTATTGCGACTAAAGTTGCAGTTTTCAAGGCTTGCGGCGGCTTTCCTTCACGGCCGCGTAAAACTATCGTCCGGTCCGCGAACGAGGGGCTGGGGCGCCTCGATTCGCGTGCGTGCGTGACCGGCTGTCGCCATCATGCGCGCGCGTTGCGCCGAACGGCGCGTTGAACGCGGGGGGAATGCATCATGTGGAATCAGGTCTATAATCCGTTCGGCAACGCGACGCTTTCGACGCTGATCGCCGCCATTCCCGTTGTCATCCTGCTGGTCCTGATCGCGACCAACAAGGTCAAGGCGCACATCGCCGCCATTATCGCGCTGGTGCTCGCCAATCTGGTGGCGATCTTCGCCTTCACGATGCCGGCCAACATGTCGGTGCGCGCGTCGCTGCTCGGCGTCATCACCGGCTTTTTCCCGATCGGCTGGATCGTGCTGAACGTCATCTTCATGTATCGACTGACCGTCGATAGCGGCCGCTTCGAAGTGTTGCAGCGCGCCATCGGCGGCGTCACCAATGATCGCCGCCTGCAGATCCTGCTGATCGCGTTTTCGTTCGGCGCGTTCTTCGAGGGCGCGTCAGGCTTCGGCACGCCGGTCGCGGTCACCGGCGCCGTCCTGATCGGCCTCGGCTTCTCGCCGCTCGCCGCCTCCGGCCTGTCGCTCATCGCCAACACCGCGCCGGTTGCCTACGGCGCGCTCGGTACGCCGATCCAGGGCCTCGCCACCGTGACCGGATTCGATCCGTTCCTGCTGGGCGCGATGGTCGGTCGTCAGTTGCCCATCTTCTCGATGATCGTGCCGTTCTGGGTGGTCTGGGCCTTCGCCGGCTGGCGGGGCATGAAGGAAGTCTGGCCCGCGATTCTGGTCACGGCGTTGTCGTTCGCGATTCCGCAATTCCTGATCTCGAACTACATCAATCCGTGGATCGTCGATATCGGCGCGTCGCTGATCTCGATGGGCGCGCTGATCCTGTTCCTCAAAGTCTGGCAGCCGAAGAAGGTCTGGACCTCGGCGGCGTTGCGCCAGCGGGACGATTCGGCGTCCACCGTGCCGCCGGTGAAGCCGATGAGCACCGAGAAGCTGACCTCGGCGCAGGTCTGGAGCGCGTTGACGCCCTGGATCATCCTGTGCGTCATCCTGCTGATCTGGGGCACCAACTGGTTCAAGGGGATCGTCAACCCGATCTTCTCGTGGAACTACGCGATCCCCGAACTGCACAATATGATCAACAAGGTGCCACCGGTGGCGCCGAAGCCGACGCCGGAAGGCGCGGTGTTCGCGTTCACCTATGTCTCCTACACCGGCACCGGCATGCTGCTGGCGGCGCTCATCTCCGGCTTCATCATGGGCTTCTCGCCGCTGAAGATGATCATGGAGTATGGCCGCACCATCAAGCTGTGCGCGGTCTCGCTGGTCACGATCTCGGCGATGCTCGCGATCGGCACCTTGACCAGGCTGTCGGGCGTCGATGCGAC
>JAQGJY010000378.1 GCA_028290325.1 Tardiphaga sp. | reverse complement strand
TGCTGCAAAGCTTCGCGGCGCAGGATCGCGCCGACATGGTCAAGGATGGCAAGGTCGTCGTGACCTGCGAGTTCTGTTCGTCGGTCTATGAATTCACGCCGCAGGACGCCGGCGTGGAATCATCCGCACCCTGAGGCGCGCGCAACGTCATCAGCCGCGAAGGCGGCTGGCCCGGTGTTCCCTGACACAGATGATCGACCGCGAAGCTGCGGCATCGTGGGTACTCCGCCTTCGCTGAGTATCCCTCGCGGAGGGTGACGGCCGCGATCGGCGCGTCCGCGGCGAATCCTTCAAGTGACGCTCAATTCAAAACCCGCTGTGCGTCCGGGCTGTCCAGCGAAAACGCCGGCACGTTGATGTCGAACGGCTCACCCGTCGTCGTCACCATCTGGTAACTGCCGGTCATGAAGCCGGACGGCGTCGGCAGCGGAACTCCGGACGTGTATTCGAAACGGTCGCCCGGTTTCAGCGTCGGTTGTTTGCCGACGACGCCCTCGCCGCGCACCTCGACGCTGCGGCCGGACGCGTCGGTGATGACCCAGTGCCGGGTCCGCAACTGGACGGTCTCGGATCCCTCGTTGGTGATGACGATGGTGTAGGACCAAAAGAACTGCCGCTCGTCCGCATCCGAGCGGTCGGCCATGAAATTCGGTTCGACGGTGACTTCGATCTGACGTGTGATGGCGCGATACATAACCGTCATCATAGCCAACATCGCGGCGGCAGCCAA
Source organism: Tardiphaga sp. (assembly GCA_028290325.1). Classification (GTDB taxonomy): domain Bacteria; phylum Pseudomonadota; class Alphaproteobacteria; order Rhizobiales; family Xanthobacteraceae; genus Tardiphaga. Next base: position 5,870 of record JAQGJY010000378.1, on the reverse strand, counting down.
ACGGTCGCGTCCGTCGGTCCGCCCTCGCTTCCGCCCAACGGCGCAAGCGCCGCGCAATGACGCATCGTTCGCCATCCCGCTTTCAACAAAGTCCGGCCCTAGCGTCGCGGCGGGACGTCCAATTGCGTCGGCACGATTTGCCTGCGATGGATGCTGCAACGCCCTCGCGTCAGAGCCGACTTCATGACCTCGATCGCCGATCCGACAGCCGGACCTCTCCCTGCCAAGCGCCCGGCGCGTGGCGGGGTTGCCGCCCCCGCGATCACGTTTCCGGTGTCGGGCACCGAGCGCGAATTGCGGCTTGATCTGTTTCGCGGTCTGGCGCTGTGGCTGATCTTCATCGACCATCTGCCGCAAAATATCCTGACCTGGCTCACGATCCGCAATTACGGCTTCAGCGACGCGACGGAAATCTTCATCTTCATATCCGGGTACACGGCGGCGTTCGTCTATGGCCGCACGATGCAGGAGCAGGGCTTCGTCATCGCCGCCGCGCGCATCCTGCGCCGGGTCTGGACGATCTATGTCGCCCACGTGTTTCTGTTCACGATCTTCCTGGCCGAGATTTCCTACGTCGCGACCAGCTTCCAGAACCCGCTGTACACCGAGGAAATGGGCATCCTCGACTTTCTCAAGCAGCCCGACGTCACCATCGTGCAGGCGCTGCTGCTGCGGTTCCGACCGGTCAACATGGACGTGTTGCCGCTTTATATCGTGCTGATGTTGTTCCTCGCGCCGATCCTGTGGCTGATGCGGCGCAAGCCGGATATCGCGCTCGGCCTGTCGGTTCTGCTGTACGCGCTGACATGGGAGTTCGACCTCTATCTGTCGGCCTATCCGAACGGCGTCTGGGCGTTCAATCCGTTCGCGTGGCAGTTGCTGTTCGTGTTCGGCGCCTGGTGCGCGCTCGGCGGCGCCAAGCGGATGTCGCGGATTCTGGACTCGAACATCACGCTGTGGATCTGCGTCGCCTATCTGCTGGCGGCGTTCTGGGTCACGCTGACCTGGTACGTGCCGCAGTTCCACCATCTGCTGCCGCGCATCATCGAGCAATGGATGTATCCGATCAACAAGACCGATCTGGATGTGCTGCGCTTCGCGCATTTTCTGGCGCTGGCGGCGTTGACGATCCGGTTCCTGAAAAAGGATTGGCCCGGCTTGAAGTCGCCTCGGCTGCGGCCGCTGATCCTGTGCGGCCAGCACTCCCTGGAGATTTTTTGTATTGGCGTTTTTTTGGCATTTGCCGGACATTTCATCTTGGCGGAAGTGTCCGGTGGCGCATTCATGCACTTCCTGATCAGTGTCTCGGGTATTATGGTAATGTCAGGCGCGGCATGGGTGTTTTCATGGTACAAACGGGTGGGCGGAAAAACTGGATCGGGCGCGAAGAGCCAAAAGGCCGAGGCCGATCTGGCGGGAGGTGATGCATGACAGCCATCCTGTTCATGAAATGGACCGGGCTGATTGTGGCGACATTCGCGGTCCTGAGCGGTTCGGCCTCGGCGGCCGATGACGCGAAGCCGGCCTGCGATGTGCCGGCCTATCTGCTGGCCGCGGAAAGCCGGCTGACAAAGGTCGAGGACGCGATCAAGGTGCGCGGCAAGCTCGACGTGCTGGTGATCGGCAGCCGGTCCTCCAGCCTCGCCGCCGCGACCGGCACGCCGCTCAACAACGCGTTGCCGAACAATCCGTCGTCGGTCAGCGGACCGCCGGACGCGGCCTATCCCAGCCGCCTACAAATCTTCCTGCGCGACAAGCTGCCGTCGCTGCCGATCACCGTCACCGTCGACGTGCAGCCCAAGAAAACCAGCGAGGAGATGGTCGCCGAGCTGCCGAAAATCGTCGCCGCCAAAAAACCGGATCTGGTGATCTGGCAGACCGGCACGGTCGATGCGATGCGCGCGATCGATCCGGATGAGTTTCGCAACGCCGTCGACGAGGGCGTGGCCGCGATGAAGGCGGCGGGAACCGACGTCATTTTGATGAATTTGCAATATAGCCCGCGCACCGAGACCATGATTACGACGGCGCCCTATATCGATAACATGCGGGTGGTGGCGCAACAGCACGACGTGCCGCTGTTCGATCGTTTCGCGATCATGCGTGAATGGAGCGAGTCCGGTGATTTCGATCTGTTCAGCCCCTCGCCGGGCGTCGATCTGGCCAAGCGGGTCCACGAGTGTCTGGCCCGCGCGCTGTCCACCTTCGTCATCGATGCGGCTCGCGTTAACCCGGCCGAATTGAAGCCGCAGTGATAATTGCGCCCGGCGCAAATTGAGCTATATGACGAGTTGTATGAGTAAATTCCGAACAATCGCGGCCCTGGCCGCCATCACGCTGGCTTCCGCGAACGCGCCGCTGCGCGCCCAGACACCGCCGCCCGCGACCACCAGCAGCCAGCCGGTGACGACCGCGCCGGCGGAGGCTCCGAAGGGTCTGGCCGGAAAAGCGATCGACAAGGTCAAGGATGCCGCGCTGGCGGCGAGCGATACCATTTTCGGTCGCGTGCCGTGCCGCAAGCCGAAAAACGGGCCGCATCCGATGGGCGCGCTGCCGCGTGTCGCCGGTCGATTGGCCGCCGGCAAGCCGGTGCGGATCATCGCCTTCGGCTCGTCCTCGACGCAGGGCTATGGCAGCAGCCGGCCGGAGTTCAACTATCCGAACCGGCTCGCCGCGCAATTGCGCCGGCAATATCCCAGTGCGGACATCGCCGTGATCAATCAGGGCATCGGCGGCGAAGACGCGCCCGAGATGATGAAGCGTCTCAAGACGGCGGTGCTCGATGCCAATCCAGACCTTGTGATTTGGCAGGTCGGCACCAACGCGATCGTCCGCAATCTCGACCCGGCCGAGACCGCGAAACTGGTCGATGAAGGCATCGGCATGATCAAGGCGGTGAATGCCGACCTCGTGTTGATCGACCCGCAGTTCTCGCCGCGCGTTCAGGAGCGGGCCGAGGGCGCGGGCAAGATGGTACAACTGCTGCACAAGATCGCCGAGCTTCGCAAGGTCGGCATCTTTCCGCGCTTCGACGTGATGCGCGAGTGGCACGAAGGCCAGGACATGTCGTTCGACAAGTTCGTCATCGCCGACGGCCTGCACATGAACGATTGGGGCTATGCGTGCTTCGCGCAACTGCTCGGCGACGACATCATCCGGTCGGTCGGGCAGATCAAGCTCGGCGCCAACACGCCGGACCCGAAAGCCGAGCAGCAGGCCAATAAGGGGATGTGATCGAGGCATCGCCGCGCGGCTTGGACAAACGTCATCGCCCGGCTTGACCAGGTGGTCGAGTATCCCAAAGCCATGGCAATGAGCGTACGGGTCCTGGTCTCGTCCGCATGCGGACGGCGGCCAGCGCGAGGCTCGCTTGCCTAAGCCGTCACGCCCGGTCCAGCGCCGCCGTCAAATCCTCGATCAAATCATCGGCGTGTTCGAGGCCCGTCGAGAAGCGGATGAAGCCCTCGCTGATGCCGAGTTCGGCGCGCGCCGGGATCGGCAGTCGCTGATGCGTCGTGGTCGCGGGATGCGTCACGAGGCTCTTGGCATCGCCAAGATTGTTCGAGATCCGGGTCAGCTTCAGTCCGTTGAGAAACCGGAACGCGCCGGCCTTGTCGCCCTTCACTTCAAAGCCGATCAGCGTCGAGCCGGCGTGCATCTGCTTCTTCACGGTCGCGGCCTGCGGATGGTCCGAGCGGCCCGGATAGATCAGCCGCGAAATCTTTGGATGCGCGGCCAGCACGTCGGCGATCTTCGCCGCGGACTCGGTCTGCTGCTTGACGCGCACCGCCAATGTTTCCAGCCCTTTCAGCAGCACCCACGCATTGAACGGCGACAGCGACGGCCCGGTCTGGCGCAGGAAATTATGAATGTGCTCGTCGATAAAGGCGTTCGACGACAGGATCATGCCGCCCAGGCAGCGGCCCTGACCGTCGATATGCTTGGTCGCGGAATAGACCACGACGTCGGCGCCGAGTTCGAGCGGGCTCTGCCACAACGGCGTCGCGAACACGTTGTCGACGATCAGCCGCGCCCCGCCGTCATGGGATATTTCAGCAATCGCTGAAATATCCAGCACGTCGAGCGTGGGATTGGTCGGGCTTTCGAGGAAGCAGGTGCGGGTGTTCGGGCGCATCGCCTTCCGCCACTGCTCGAGATCGAGGCCATCGACCAGCGTCGAGGTGATGCCGTAACGCGGCAGCAGATCCTCGATCACGAAACGGCACGAGCCGAACATCGCCTTGGCCGCGACGACATGGTCGCCGGCGCGCAACGGCGCCAGGATCGCGGTGGTGACGGCCGCCATGCCGGTGGCGGTCGAGCGGCCGGCTTCGGCGCCTTCCAGCTCGATCATGCGGCGCTCGAACATCGCCGTCGTCGGATTGGAGAAGCGCGAATAGATGAAGCCGGGGTCCTCGCCCTTGAATCGGGCCTCGCAGGCTTCGGCGGTCTCGTATACGAAGCCCTGCGTTAGAAACAGGCCTTCGGAGGTTTCGCCGAACTGCGAGCGCAACACGCCGGAATGGACCAAGCGGGTTTCGGGACGATATTTTGCGGTCGGGGATGGCGACTGCGGCGCAGCCTTGCTCAGGTCGGACATGGGCTCTCCATCGTGCCGCTCGCGCGCGCACAAAAAAACCGGCCGAGAATTTTCCTTACGGAAAACGCCACAGGCCGGGATCACACTGTCCCCGGCCTGTTTAGCGACTTATTTAACGTGGCTGCAAGCCGGCCGGCTCAAATCACCACGGGATAGCTCATGAGGTTAGGCGGCGACGCTCTTTCCGTCAAGCGGCCCATCCGGTAACTGATAACGGTCCATCCGCGTCCAACTGGGATTTTGCCGTGGCCTTTCATCTCGATCCCGATGCCGATGGCATTCTGCCCGACCGCATGATCGCGGCGATGGCGGATGCGGGCCTGATCCTGCCGGACTATCCGTTTATCGAAAGCCAGATCCAGCCGGCGTCGCTCGATCTGCGGCTTGGCGATATTGCCTATCGGGTGCGCGCGAGCTTTCTGCCGGGGCCGGGGGCGCGCGTCGCCGAACGTATCGACGAATTGAAGCTGCACGAGATCGATCTCTCGGACGGCGCGGTGCTGGAAACCAACTGCGTCTATATCGTGCCGCTGCTGGAAAGCCTGGCGCTGCCGCCGAACATCGTCGCCGCCGCCAATCCGAAAAGTTCGACCGGCCGGCTCGACGTGTTCACGCGCGTGATCGCGGACGGCACGCGGCGCTTCGATATGATCGGCGCCGGCTATCATGGCCCGCTTTATGCCGAGATCAGCCCGAAGACGTTTCCGGTGTTGCTGCGCGAGGGCTCGCGGCTGTCGCAGGTGCGTTTCCGCACCGGCCACGCGACGCTCGATGCCGACGAACTCGAAGCGCTGCACGATCTCGAACGCCTGGTCGATTGCGACGACGCGGATCTGCTCAATGGTGTCGCGCTGAGCGTCGATCTGTCGGGCGAAGCGACAGGGGGATTCGTCGGCTACCGCGCCAAGCGCCACACCGGCGTGGTCGATATCGACCGGCGCGGCGGTTATGCCGTCGATGATTTCTGGGAGCCGATCGCGGCACGGTCGGACGGCAGCCTCATTCTCGATCCCGGTGAATTCTACATTCTGGCGTCGAAGGAAGCCGTGCAGGTGCCGCCGGATTATGCCGCCGAGATGGTGCCGTTCGATCCGCTGGTCGGCGAATTCCGCGTGCATTACGCGGGCTTCTTCGATCCGGGTTTTGGCTATGCCGGCGCCGGCGGGCAGGGCTCGCGCGCGGTGCTCGAAGTGCGCTCGCGCGAAGTGCCGTTCATTCTCGAACACGGCCAGATCGTCGGCCGCCTGGTCTATGAAAAGATGCTGGCGCG
>JAQGJY010000355.1 GCA_028290325.1 Tardiphaga sp. | reverse complement strand
ACCACCGAGGACGATGCCAGCGCCTTCTTCGACGAACTGCGTTACATGCTCGCCAAGCAGATGGTCGCGCCGAACAGCCCACAATGGGTCAACACCGGCCTGCATTGGGCTTACGGCATCGATGGCCCCGGCCAGGGCCACTATTACGTCGACTGGAAGACCGGCAAGCTCACCAAGTCGAAGTCATCCTACGAGCATCCGCAGCCGCATGCCTGCTTCATCCAGGGCGTCGATGACGACCTCGTCAACGAAGGCGGCATCATGGACCTCTGGGTGCGCGAGGCCCGTCTGTTCAAATACGGCTCCGGCACCGGCTCGAATTTCTCGCGGCTGCGCGGCGAAGGTGAGAAGCTGTCCGGCGGCGGACGCTCTTCCGGCCTGATGAGCTTCCTCAAGATCGGCGACCGCGCCGCCGGCGCGATCAAATCCGGTGGCACCACGCGCCGCGCGGCGAAGATGGTCGTGGTCGATGCCGACCATCCGGATATCGAGACCTATATCGACTGGAAGGTGAAGGAAGAGCAGAAGGTCGCGGCCCTCGTCACCGGCTCCAAGCTGAACCAGCGCCACCTCAAGGCGATCCTGAAAGCCTGCGTGAACTGCGAAGGCTCCGGCGACGATTGTTTCGAGCCCGAGAAGAACCCGGCGTTGCGCCGCGAGGTCAAGCTCGCCCGCCGCTCGCTGGTGACCGACAGCATGATCAAGCGCGTCATCCAGTTCGCCAAGCAGGGCTACAAGGATATCGACTTCCCGATCTACGACACCGATTGGGATTCGGAAGCCTATCTCACCGTCTCCGGCCAGAACTCCAACAACTCGGTTTCGTTGAAGGATGATTTCCTGCGCGCCGTCGAGACCGACGGCACCTGGGATCTGATCGGCCGCACCAACGGCAAGGTGACCAAGACGCTGAAGGCCCGCGACCTGTGGGAAAAGATCGGCCACGCCGCCTGGGCCTCGGCCGATCCCGGCCTGCACTTCAACACCACGATGAACGACTGGCATACCTGCAAGGCGTCGGGCGACATCCGCGCGTCGAATCCGTGCTCGGAATACATGTTCCTCGACGACACCGCCTGCAATCTGGCCTCGGCCAACCTGCTGCAATTCTACGACACCACGGCGAAGTCGTTCGACATCGCGGCGTTCGAGCATCTGTGCCGGTTGTGGACCGTCGTGCTCGAAATCTCGGTGATGATGGCGCAGTTTCCGTCCAAGCAGATCGCCGAGCAGTCCTACGAATTCCGCACCCTCGGTCTCGGCTTCGCCAATATCGGCGGCTTGTTGATGACCATGGGGCTGTCCTACGACAGCAAGGAAGGCCGCGCTTTGTGCGGCGCGCTGACCGCGATCATGACCGGCATCTCCTATTCGACATCGGCGGAGATGGCCGGCGAACTCGGCCCGTTCCCCGGCTACAAGAAGAACGCCACGCATATGCTGCGCGTGATCCGCAACCATCGCCGCGCCGCGCACGGCGAATCGCGCGGCTATGAGGGCCTCGCGGTGTCGCCGGTGCCGCTCGACCACGCCTCCTGCCCGCAGCAGACGATGATCGTTCACGCCAAGGCGGCGTGGGACAAGGCGCTCGAACTCGGCGAGGCCAACGGCTATCGCAACGCGCAGACCACCGTCGTGGCGCCGACCGGCACCATCGGCCTGGTGATGGATTGCGACACCACCGGCATCGAGCCGGATTTCGCGCTGGTGAAATTCAAGAAGCTCGCCGGCGGCGGCTACTGGAAGATCATCAACCGCGCCGTGCCCGAGGCGCTCCGCGTGCTCGGCTATCGCGAGGCTGACATCGCCGAGATCGAGGCCTATGCCGTCGGCCACGGCTCGCTGTCCAACGCGCCGGGCATCAATGTCGCGACGCTGCGCGCCAAGGGCTTCACCGACGACGCCCTGGCCAAGGTCGAGAAGGCCTTGCCGACCGCGTTCGACATCAAGTTCGCCTTCAACAAATGGACCTTCGGCGAGGACTTCCTGCGCGAGACGCTGGGCCTCACCGCCGACGCCATCGCGGCGCCCGGCTTCGACCTGCTCGCCGCCGTCGGCTTCACCAAGCGCGAGATCGAAGCCGCCAACGTCCACATCTGCGGCGCGATGACCATCGAAGGCGCGCCGCATCTGAAGGCCGAGCACTACAGCGTGTTCGATTGCGCCAATCCGTGCGGCAAGATCGGCAAGCGCTATCTCTCGGTGGAAAGCCACATCCGCATGATGGCGGCGTCGCAGCCGTTCATCTCGGGCGCGATCTCCAAGACCATCAACATGCCGAACGACGCCACGGTGGAGGATTGCAAGTCCGCTTACCTGCTGTCGTGGAAGCTCGCGCTCAAGGCCAACGCGCTTTACCGCGACGGCTCGAAACTGTCGCAGCCGCTGAACTCGCAGCTGATCAGCGACGAGGACGAGGAAGAGGACGGCATCGAGGCGTTCCTCGACAAGCCGATGGCGGCGCGCACCACGGCTCTGTCCGAGAAGGTGGTCGAGCGGCTGGTCGAGCGCATCGTGGTGATGCGCGAGCGCGAGAAGATGCCGGATCGCCGCAAGGGTTATACCCAGAAGGCGGTGGTCGGCGGCCACAAGGTCTATCTGCGGACCGGCGAATATGATGACGGCCGCATCGGCGAGATCTTCATCGACATGCACAAGGAAGGCGCGGCGCTGCGGTCGTTCATCAACAACTTCGCGATCGCGGTGTCGCTGGGTCTGCAATACGGCGTGCCGCTCGAGGAATATGTCGATGCCTTCACGTTCACGCGGTTCGAGCCGGCCGGCCCGGTGCAGGGCAACGACTCGATCAAATACGCGACGTCGATCCTCGATTACGTCTTCCGCGAACTCGCGGTCAGCTACATGTCGCGCTTCGACCTCGCCCATGTCGATCCGACCGAGAGCAATTTCGACGCGCTCGGCAAGGGCGTGGACGAAGGCAAGCAGCCGGCCCATTCGTCGAAATACGTCTCCAAGGGCCTGACCCGCTCGCGCACCGACAATCTCGTGGTGATGCGCAACGACGCGCCCTCCGCCGCGCCGGTGGCGTCGGCTGGCGGCAACGTCACGTCGATGTCGGCGCAAGGCTCTGGTCAGGGCGCGCAGACCGCGACGGCGCTGAAGACCGCCGAGCCCGCGCATCAGTTGTCGCCGACCGAGAAGCTGGAGCAGCAGAACTGGAGCAAATCGGGATCGGCCGCGGCGATGATGCAGCCGTCCAAGGCCGAACGCCGCGCCGAAGCCAAGGCCAAGGGCTATGAGGGCGATTCCTGCGGCGAATGCGGCCAGTGGACCATGGTCCGCAACGGCACCTGCATGAAGTGCGACACCTGTGGAAGCACGACGGGGTGTAGCTAACAAACTCAACGCAAGCCGCCGGAGGCGTAAATGCCCGTCGTGTTCCGCCAAAGCGGCTTGCGCTACTATTTCTTTTCCAACGAAGGCGATCCGCCCGAACCACCGCATATCCATATCAAGGGCGGTGGCCGCGACGCCAAAATCTGGCTCGAGCCGGACATCGCTCTCGATGATAGTTACGGCTTCAACCCACGCGAGCTTTCGACTATTCTGAGGATCGTTGCCGACAATCGCGACCGGATCCTGAGGGCTTGGCATGACCATTTCCGCAACTAGCGTTCGCTTCGATGCTGACTCGATGTGGGTCGAATTGACCGACGGCCGCACGATCGGCATTCCGCTCGCATGGTTTCCGCGATTGCTTCGCGCAACGCCCGCGCAACGCGATCAGGTCGAACTCAGCCGGGTCGGATTGCATTGGGATGAGATCGACGAAGATATCTCGATCGCCGGATTGCTGGCGGGGCGCGGCGACGTCACCCGATCGACGGAGTGCAAAACTGACATTTTAACGGAAACGACACTCAGGCCTCCTCAATGACGACAGCGGAAATTCTAAGTCTCAGTGTTAACGCAAGCCTCGCGCTGATCACGGGATTGTATGCGTTTTTCACGTTTAGAATTTTAAAAGCGAATCAAAGCGTGGCTGATGCGATGGCCTTGCAGCGACGCGATATACTCAGGCCGATAATTTCTGTTGGTCCAAGAGTCGATGAGTACCTCGTTTTTTCATTGCTAATTAAAAATTCCGGATCGTCCCCCGCGATGAATTTGAGTCTGAGCATAGATAGGGACTTTTATCACTTCGCAGAGTATTCAGATCCCAATAATCTCAGAAACTTCT
>JAQGJY010000352.1 GCA_028290325.1 Tardiphaga sp. | reverse complement strand
GGCGCGACCACGCAGGTCAACGTCGACAACGCCAAGACGCAGGCCGATATTCTGGCCGGCACGATTCAGGCCGATCAATCGGCGTTGGACAATCTGAAAGTCCAGAAGAGCTTCGCGACGATCCATGCGCCGGTCTCCGGCCGCATCAGCGCCGCCAACGTCAAGGTTGGCAACTTCGTGCGGCCGGCCGATACCATGCCGCTCGCCACCATCAACCAGATGGCGCCGGTCTACGTCTCATTCTCGGTGCCGCAGCGTGTCCTGGCCGATCTGCGCGATGCCATGAAGCTGTCCGCGACCAAGGTCGTGGCGTCGATCCCGGGCAGTGGCCGATCCGAGGCCGGCAAGGTCGCGATGGTCGAAAACACCGTCGATTCCGCCACCGGCATGGTGACCGTGCGCGGCGTCATGGACAACGGCAACGAAACCCTGTGGCCGGGCACGCTGGTGCAGACCAAGCTGACGGTTCGCACCGAAAATGCCGTGGTGGTGCCGACCGTGGCGGTCCAGCGCAGCCAGTCCGGCAATACCGTGTTCGTCGTCAAGGATGGCGTCGCGAATGTCCGTCAAGTCAAGGCTGACCGCACCTTTCAGGGCTTCACCGTGATTACCGAAGGCCTTGTCGGCGGTGAGGACGTCGTCGTGGACGGGCAGTTGCTTCTGCTCGACGGCACCAAAGTTGAACCGCGCGCCCCCAGGGCCGGAGCCTAAACGATGACGCTGTCGGAGCTTTGTATTCGGCGGCCGGTGATGACGATGCTGATCACAGCATCGATTATCGCCTTCGGGATTTTCGGCTTTCGGCTGCTGCCGGTGTCGGCGCTGCCCAAGGTCGATTTCCCGACCATCGCGGTGACGGCGACGTTGCCCGGCGCGAGCGCCGACACGATGGCGGCGTCGGTCGCCGGCGTGATTGAGCGGCAGCTCTCGACCATCGCCGGTATTTCGTCGATGTCGTCGTCGTCGTCGCAGGGCACGACGCTGATCACGATCCAGTTCGACCTCAACCGGAACATCGACGCCGCCGCGCTCGACGTCCAGACCGCGCTGACGATCGCGCAGCGACGTCTGCCGATCGAAATGACGATCCCGCCGAGTTTCCGCAAGGTGAATCCCGGCGATTTCCCGGTGCTGTTCATCGCGCTTGGTTCGGCAACGCTGCCACTGTCCGCCGTCAACGAATATGGCGACATCACCGTCGGCCAGTCGCTGTCGCAAATTCCCGGCGTGGCCCAGGTCACGATCTACGGGCCGCAGAAATTCGCGATCCGCGTGCAGGCCGATCCCGAAGCCGCCGCGGCGCGCGGGCTGTCGCTCGAGGACATCCGCACGGCGGTGTCGCGCGCCAATTCCTCGACGCCGGTCGGCACGCTGAACGGGCCGAAACAGGACGTCTCGTTGCAGGCCTCCGGGCAGATGGACAAGGCGGCCGACTATCGCTCGGTGGTCGTCGCCTGGCGCAACGGCTCGCCGGTCAAGCTCGACGAGGTCGCCAAGATTTACGACAGCGTCGAGAACGACAAGGTCGCGACCTGGCTGAACGGCGAACGCGCGATCGTGCTCGCGGTGCAGAAGCAGCCCGACGCCAACACCGTCGCCGTGGTCGATGGCGTGTTGGCGAAACTGCCGTCGTTGCGCGCGCAGATTCCGCCGTCCGTCACCGTCAATGTGATGATGGATCGCTCGCTCTCGGTTCGTCAGGCGGTCGCCGACGTCGAGGAAACGCTGCTGATCGCCGTCGTCCTCGTGATCCTCGTGATCTTTCTGTTCCTGCGCTCGGCCTGGGCGACGTTCATTCCCGCGCTGGCGGTGCCGATCTCCTTGTTCGGTACCTGCGCCGTCATGTACATGCTGGATTTCTCAATCAACAACATGACGCTGCTTGCGCTGACCTTGTCGGTCGGCTTCGTCGTCGATGACGCCATCGTCATGCTGGAGAATATCGTCCGCCATATCGAGCACGGCATGAAGCCGTTCGACGCCGCCTTGAAAGGCGCGCGCGAAATCGGCTTCACGATCATTTCGATCACCTTCTCGCTGATCGCGGTGTTCATTCCGGTGTTGCTGATGGGCGGCATCGTCGGCCGGGTGTTTCGGGAATTCGCGGTCACGATCGCAGTCGCCATCGTGGTGTCGGGCTTCGTGTCGCTGACGTTGACGCCGATGCTGTGCGCGCGCGTGCTCAAGCCACATGATCCGACCAAGAAAGACAACATCGTGCTGCGCGGCTTCGAGGCGATGTTCGCCGCTTGGCTGCGCGGCTATGAATGGGCGCTCGACAGGGTGCTGGCCTACAAGGGCGTGATGCTGCTGCTGACGTTAGCGACGCTCGCCGGCACCGTCTGGCTTTACACGATCGTGCCGAAGGGCTTCTTTCCGCAGGAGGACACGGGCTTCCTGACCGGCGTCGTCGAGGCTGCGACCGACACCTCCTTCGAGGCGATGAAGTCGCGGCAGCAGGCGCTGGTCGAGGTGCTGAAATCCGATCCCGCCGTTGACTACATCAACTCGACGGTGGGCTCGGGCGGCCCCAATCCGACGGCGAATTACGGCCGGCTGTTCATCGCGCTGAAGGCGCAGAAAACCCGCGACGCCGCGCCGGTCGTGATCGCGCGTCTGCGGCAAAAAGCGACGGCGGTGCCCGGCTTGCAAGCGTTCTTCCAGAGCATTCAGAACCTCAATGTCGGCGGACGTATTTCCAAGAGCCAGTATCAATACGTGCTGCAAAGCGGCGATACGGCCTCGCTGTATCGGCTTGCGCCTGAAATGCGCGACAAGATCGCCAAGGTGCCTGGCCTGCTCGACGTGACGACCGACCTTTACATCAAGAACCCGCAGATGACGGTCGATATCGATCGCGAGAAGGCGGCGGTCTACGGCATCACCGTCGATCAGGTTCGCAACCAACTCTACAATGCGTTTGGCTCACGGCAGATCGGCACCATCTACACGCCGTCGAATGACTACCAGATCATCCTGGAGGCGCAGCCGCAGTTTCGCGTCGATCCGTCAGACCTGTCGAAGCTGTATCTGAAGACGCAGAACAACCAGACCA
>JAQGJY010000346.1 GCA_028290325.1 Tardiphaga sp. | reverse complement strand
CGATCTCGCCAAGCAGAACGGTCAGTCAGAAAAAGCAGCGGCGGCAAATTTCATTAAGACGCAACGGCCGGGAACGCTGATCCAGCGTTTCGCCAGCGTCGAGGAGATCGCCAACATGGTGGTCTATGTGTCGTCAAAGGAAGCCTCCTCCACCAACGGCGCGGCCCTGCGCGTCGAGGGCGGATTGCTGCAGAGCATTGGGTGAGGTTCAGCGTGACTCCAAGATGCTCCGCTTGGATCAGGAACTGCGATGCGCACGGGCACACCGGCGAAAGCTCACCGCGTTCGTCTTGATCGGATACCCGGTGCTCGCGTGCAAAGATGCATGCGAGCACCGGGAATGACGATCCGTTTACCAGCCCTCCAACACGATCTTGCCGCGTGAGGTGCCGCTCTCGATCAGCGCATGCGCCCGTTTCAGATTGGCCGCGTTGATGGTGCCGAAATTCTGATCGAAGGTGGTTTTCAGGACGCCCTTGTCGATCAGATCAGACACGTCATTCAGCAGGTGATGCTGCGCGATCATGTCCTCGGTCTGGAACGACGAGCGCGTGAACATCGATTCCCAATGCACCGAACAGGCCTTGCCTTTGAACAATGCCAGATCGAAGGACGGCGGATCGTCGATCAGGCCGAAGCGGCCCTGCGGCGCGATGATATCCGCCAGCGCCTTGAGATGTTGATCGGTGTTGGTGAGGCTGGCGATCAGCGCGACCGGCGGCACCTTCAGGGCGGTAATCTGCTCCTTCATCGGCTTGGCATGATCGATCACGGCGTGGGCGCCGAGGTCGAGGCACCATTGTCGTGATTGCGCGCGCGACGCGGTCGCGACGATGGTCAGGCCGGTCAGCCGGCGCGCCAGTTGAATGAGGATCGAGCCGACGCCGCCGGCGCCGCCGATGATCAGCAGCGTGCGCGGATCGCGCGATTTTCCGGGCAGGGCGCCCAGCCGATCGAACAGCAGTTCCCAGGCGGTGATCGAGGTCAGCGGCAACGCGGCGGCCTGCGCGAAATCGAGCGAACTGGGCTTGCGGCCGACGATGCGCTCATCGACCAGATGAAACTCGGCGTTGGTGCCCTGACGCAGGATCGAGCCGGCATAAAATACCTCGTCGCCGGGCTTGAACAACGAAACCTCAGGCCCGACGGCATCGACGATCCCGGCGGCGTCGAAGCCGAGGATCTTGTGGTCGCCGGCCTTGGGCGCGGCGCGTTTGCGGACCTTGGTATCGACGGGATTGACCGACACCGCCTGCACCGCGACGCGGATGTCGCGGCCTGTCGGCTCCGGCATGTCGGCGGTGAAATCGAGCAGGGCGCTGGCGTCATCGATCGGCAGTGATTTCAAATATCCGACGGCCTTCATGCGGCGTTCTCCTTGCGGTTCCGGGTCCACGCTCCACCACTGCTTCCCGCTTGTGGTGTCGCGCCCGCGACACTCGTGTCCGGTCGGCGCCGCAATTGCAACCCGTCCCCGGCACCGCTTCTCATTCCTGCCCGGAAAGCCTATATCTGGCGGCCAAACCTCACTCACAGCACGGTCGGCCTCATGCTTCGGATTTTCACCGCACTTCTCGTCGTCGGCGCTCTCGCGCAAGCCGCTTCCGCGCAGGAGCGGCGCGTGCCGTCGTCCGCCGCCGAATTGCGCTTGAGCTACGCGCCGATCGTGCAGCGCGTGCAGCCGGGCGTCGTCAATGTGTTCGCATCCAAGGTGATCCAGAACCGCAATCCGCTGATGGAAGATCCGATCTTCCGGCGCTTCTTCGGCGGCGGCGGTCCGCAGCCCGAGCAGATGGCGCGTTCGCTCGGCTCCGGCGTGATGGTCGATGCCTCAGGCCTCGTCGTGACGAACAACCACGTCATCGAAGGCGCGGATCAGGTCAAGGTTTCGCTCGCCGACAAGCGCGAGTTCGAGGCCGAGGTCATTCTGAAAGACAGCCGCACCGATCTGGCCGTGCTGAAGTTGAAGGACACCACGGACAAGTTCGCGACGCTGGATTTCGCTAATTCGGATGATCTGCTGGTCGGCGACGTCGTGCTCGCGATCGGCAATCCGTTCGGCGTTGGTCAAACCGTCACGCATGGCATCATCTCGGCGCTGGCGCGCACGCAGGTCGGCATCACCGATTATCAGTTCTTCATCCAGACCGACGCCGCGATCAATCCCGGCAATTCCGGCGGCGCGCTGGTCGATGTGGCGGGTAAGCTGGTCGGCGTCAACACCGCGATCTTCTCACGCTCCGGCGGCTCGCAGGGCATCGGCTTCGCCATCCCCGCCAACATGGTGCGCGTCGTCGTGGCGTCCGCGAAAAGCGGCGGCAAGGCCGTGAAGCGGCCATGGCTCGGCGCGCGCCTGCAAGCCGTGACGCCGGAGATCGCCGAAACGCTCGGCCTGAAATTGCCGAATGGCGCGCTGGTCGCCAGCATGACACCGGGCAGCCCGTCCGCGCGCGCCGGCTTGAAATTGTCGGATCTGATCGTCGGCATCAACGGCATAGCTGTCGATGACCCGAACGCTTTCGATTACCGCTTCGCGACGCAGCCGCTCGGCGGCAGCGCGGAGGTCGATGTGATGCGCGCGGGCAAACCGTTGAAGCTGACGATCCCGCTCGAGGTCGCGCCGGATACCGGTCGCGATGAAATCGTCATCAAATCGCGCTCGCCGTTCCAAGGCGCGAAGGTCGCCAATATCTCACCGGCGGTCGCCGACGAAATGCGTCTGGATTCGAGTGTCGAAGGCGTCGTGGTAACGGAATTGTCCGACGATGCCGCCGCCGCCAGCGTCGGCTTCCAGAAGGGCGACATCATCCTGGCCGTCAACGGCTCCAAGATCGCCAAGACAGCGGACCTTGATAAAGCCACCAAGGCTGGCGCGCGGTTGTGGCGCATCCTCCTGATGCGCGGCGGTCAGCAGATCAACGTGACACTGGGCGGATGAGAAACGTGGTGCGCCTCTGGTCCCTCGCCCTCGACGGGAGGG
>JAQGJY010000135.1 GCA_028290325.1 Tardiphaga sp. | reverse complement strand
GCTTCCATGACGAAGGCGACGAGGACGCCTGCCGAGCGGGAAGAGACCGCATTGTCATGTCCAGAATTATTCGGCTGCCGCCTGGGTCAGTCTCTGGTCCTGCGGTTCGGGCCGGTCGCTGGTTTTCACGCGCCCCCGCCTGGCGATCCGGTCCGACAGTCTGTCGAGGTAGATATAGACGACCGGCGTGGTGAAGAGCGTCAGGATCTGGCTCACGATAAGGCCGCCGACCATGGCATAACCGAGCGGCTGGCGGATTTCCGAACCGGTGCCATTGCCGAGCATCAACGGGACACCGCCGAGCAGAGCGGCCATCGTCGTCATCATGATCGGACGAAACCGCAACAGGGCAGCTTTCCGAATTGCTTCCTCGGCCGGTAAATGTTCGTCACGTTCGGCGGAGATGGCGAAATCTACCATCATGATCCCATTTTTCTTCACGATACCAATCAGGAGGATGATGCCGATCAGCGCGATAAGGCTGAAGTCAAATCCGAACAGCATGAGCGTCGCGAGCGCGCCGACGCCCGCTGATGGCAGCGTCGACAGAATCGTCAACGGATGGATGTAACTCTCGTAGAGAATCCCGAGGATGAGATAGACGACGATCAACGCGGCCAAAATCAACAACGGAACCGATCCAAGAGATTGCTGAAAAGCTTGCGCTGTCCCTTGGAAAGCTCCGTTGACTGTTGGCGGCGCACCGATCTCCTGCATGGCACGCTGGATGGCATCCGTCGCTTGCCCCAGCGCCACCCCCTGCGCCAGATTAAAGCTGATGGTGGTCGCCGGGAATTGCCCCTGATGGCTGATCGACAGCGGCCGCACCGGCACGCTGGTCCAGCGCACGAAAGCGGACAACGGCACCTGGTCGCTGGTGGTCGGCGACTTGATGTAGATTTTCTCCAGCGCGCCGATGTCGCCCTGCATCTGAGGCAGGATCTCAAGGATGACGTGATAGCTGTTCAGCTGTGTGAAGTACTGAGCGACCTGACGCTGACCAAACGCGTCGTAGAGCGTATCGTCGATCAGCTGTGGCTGGATTCCGAACCGGGATGCCGCATCGCGATCGATTGTCAGCGTGAGCGTCGTGCCCTCGGTCTGCTGATCAGTTGCCACGTCGCGCAGTTCGCCTAGCATCTTCATCTTAGTGAGGATTTTGGGCGCCCACTCATTCAATTCTGTCAGGTTGGCATCCTGCAGCGTGAACTCATATTGGGTGCGCGCCGCACGGCCGCCCAGACGCACGTCTTGCGCAGCCTGCATGAACAGGCGCGCGCCTTCGACGGTCTCAAGTTTCGGCCGCAACCGTGCGATGATCTGCTGCGCCGTCGCATTGCGTTCGTCGCGCGGCTTCAAGGTGATAAACATGCGCCCCGTGTTGAGGGCACTCCCGCTTCCGCCAACCTGCATGGCGACACTAGCGACGTCGGGGTCGTCTTTGACGATTGCGCCGAGTTGCTCCTGACGTTTCATCATCTCCTTGAAGGAGATATCCTGCCCGGCCTCGGAGGTTGCGCTGATCAGTCCGGTGTCCTGCTGAGGGAAGAAGCCCTTCGGAATCTGAATGAAAAGATAAACCGATAAGCCGAGCGTGGCGAAGAAGACCAATAACGTGGTCAGCTGCCAGCGCAGCACCAGATCCAGCCCTCGCTCGTACGCGCGCAGCAGCGTGTCGAAGCCGCGTTCGCTCCATTGATAGAGGCGCCCGTGTTTTGTGTCCTTCTCGGCCCGCAGGAACCGCGATGCCATCATCGGTGTCAGCGTCAACGACACGACGAGCGACACGAAGATCGCCATCGTCAGAGTGACAGCGAACTCGCGGAACAAACGACCGATGATGCCGCCCATCAGCAGCAGAGGTATCAGCACGGCGACGAGGGAAATGCTGATCGAGACGATCGTGAACCCGATTTCCCCCGCCCCCTTCAAGGCCGCGTCGAACGGTTTTTCACCCTCTTCGATGTAGCGCGTGATGTTTTCCAGCATGACGATGGCGTCATCGACAACGAAACCGACCGATATCGTCAGCGCCATCAGCGACAGGTTGTCCAAGGTGTAACCGGCGACCCACATCAGCGCGCAGGCACCGAGCAGTGCGAGCGGGACCGTGACACTTGGAATGATTGTGGCCCAGACGTTTCGCAGAAAAACAAAGATGACCCTGACCACCAAGGCGATGGTCAGCATCAGCGTGAACTGAACGTCCTGCACCGCCGCGCGAATCGTCTGGGTGCGGTCGCTAATCACGCTGATCTTGATCGCAGGAGGGATTGCGGCTTCGAGGCGCGGAAGCTGCGCCTTGATCTTGTCCACGGTTTCGATGACGTTGGCGCCAGGCTGCTTGAAGATGACGAGAAACACGCCGCGTTTGTTGTTGGCCCAAGCGGCCTGTTTTGCATCTTCCGGGCCGGTCACGGCCTGTCCGATGTCGCGGATTCGCAGCGGGCCACCGTTGCGGTAGGCGATCACGACGTCGTTCCAATCCTTGGATGCCGGCAGCTGATCGTTGGCATAGATCGTGTAGCTGCGCGTCGCCCCGTCAATATTTCCTTTCGGACTATCGACTGTCGTCAGAGCGATCTGCGCCCGGACGTCCTCGAGGCCAATCCCCTTGGCGACAAGCTTGGCCGGATCGATCTGGATGCGAATGGCAGGTTTTTGTTGACCCCCGATGACGACCTGGGCGACGCCGGTGATCTGGCTGATCTGCTGTGCGAGCTGCGCATCGACGCTATCGCTGACCGTGGTCAGCGGCAACGTGTCAGAGGTCGCAGACAGCAGGAGGATTGGCGAGTCGGCGGGATTGACCTTGCGGTAAATCGGCGGCGACGGCAGGTTCTTCGGCAACTGCCCGCCGGCGGCATTTATCGCAGCTTGAACGTCATTTGCGGCGCCGTCGATTGCGCGGCTTAGATCGAACTGAACAGTGACCGCGGCCGTGCCGAGCGAACTCGTCGAGGTCATCTGCGCGACGCCGGGGATTTGCGCGAGCTGCCGCTCGAGCGGTTGCGCCACCGAGGACGCCATGGTTTCGGGGCTGGCGCCAGGCAGGCTGGCCGAAACCTGAATGGTCGGAAAATCGACCTGTGGCAACGGCGCGACAGGCAGCAGAGGGTAAGCCACGAGACCGACGAAAAGGATTCCCGCCATCAGCAGCGAGGTTGCGATCGGATAGCGAACGAAGGGGGAGGAAATATTGATCATTTCGCGCTCGTCGCCGCCGCAGGCTCGGATTGCGCGACCGTCGCGGAGACGATAGTGCCCGGCTTCACTTTGTATTGGCCGGATTGGATCACGCGCTCTCCCGGCTGCAATCCGTCTTCCACGATGGTTTGTCCGTCAATGGAACGACCGGCCTTGATCTTTCGCTGTTCCGCCTTGTTATCTGCCGCCACGACGAACGCATACAGGCCATCGACGCCGTGCTGGACCACATCGTCGGGCACTACAGTCGCATTATTCAGAGTCGTGATCAGCAGGCGGGTGGTGATCGAAAGGCCCGGCCAAAGCGTGTGATCCTTATTATCAAAAACCGCCTTCAGCCGCACGGTCCCGCTAGACGTGTCGACCTGATTATTGACCACCGCAAGCGAACCTTCAGCAAGCGTCTTCCTGCCATCGCTGGTCAGTGCCGTCACCTTCAACTTGCTCAACCGAGCCGCCTCGTTGATCTCGGATAGCTGCGCTTCCGGCGCCGTGAACACCACGGCGATCGGTTCGATTTGCGAGATCGTGACAATGCCGGTTTGCGTCGATGAGTTGACGATGTTCCCCTTGTCGACCTGCCTCAACCCGGCGATGCCGGTGATGGGCGCGCGGACAGTGGCGTAGTCCAGCTGAGTCTTCGCGTTGAAGATCGCAGCCTCGTCGGCAGCAATTTGAGCGGTAATTTGCGCAACCGTGGAGCGCTGGGTGTCGGTCTGTTGGCGCGTCGCGAAGTCGCCGAGCTTCGTATAACGCTGCAGATCGAGATTGGCGTTGGCGAGATTCGCGGCATCCTGGGCCCGCTTCGCGTTGGCCTGATCGACGACCGCCTGGAACGGGCGCGGATCAATTTGCGCGAGGATATCGCCTTCATGGACAAGCTGGCCTTCGGTGAAGGTGATCTTGTCGACTTGGCCGTCGACCCGCGTTCGCACCACCACAGTGTTCAGACCCTGCACCGTGCCGAGGCTATTGAGGTAGATGGGGAAGTCAGCCGATCGCACGGTCGCCGAAGTCACAGGCGTCGGAGCGGTTGCGTCCTTCGTGGGTTGTGACGAATTCGTCGATGGATTGTTACCCTGGGGCCGGACATGCCAAGCGTAGCCACCAGCGGCCATGCCAAAAAGTACAATCGAGGTGACGAGGGTCTTCGTTTTCGACATGATTTCACCAAGTGGTCTTGGATAACGCTTAGAGATGGCCCACAAGCGCGTAAACACACGTCCACTTGAAGCATTTAACATTGCTAAAGTTTCATGTTCGCGCGGCGGCATCCGCGGGACGAACGAACCGTAGAGCTAGGGAAACATCACCCATGAGCAACGGGTGCACTGACGACAGTATAGCTTCGGTATTGACGGCCGTTCGAGAACCAGGAATTTTGGACGACGGGTGACCCAGCAGATCACGCCGCTCGTGTTCCGCATCCTGCCAACTTAAACGTGGTCAAGACGAGAGGCACCAAAACCACAGCTCACGTCGGCGATCACGCGTGCAGACCTCGGCTATATGGTTCGGCTTGCGCGCTTTCGCCACCGGATGACCGTGCACGCCAAGCACAGCTGCATTAATTTCGCTTCATAATGGACGCCCGGTTGATTCCATTTTGGAGACAGGAGCCCGAAGACCCCGCCATGCGGTCCCCGCTACCAATCGGCTGACATCACTGCACCTTGCCGATCTTTTTAACGGCAGTGATCAGGCGGGCGCTGTCGGTCTCGACGAAGGCCGCAAAATCCGGCGCATCAAGATAGGCTATTGGGCTACCGGCGGTTTCCAGCGTCCTGACGACTTCGGGCGTTTTGACCGCCACGCGCATCGCGTCGCGGAGCCTCGTCATGATCGGCTCCGGTAACGCCTTCTGCGCGAACAACCCGGCCCAGATGTAAAACTCCACATCGGGGTAGCCCAACTCCTTGAAGGTCGGCACCTCCGGGAAACTAGCTATGCGCGCGGCGCCCCAATTGGCCAGCACGCGCAATTTGCCGTCGTCGACCTGCTGGCGCAGCACGCCGGGCGCCGAGGCGATCGCCTGCACCGTGCCGGACAACAGCCCGATCAAGGCAGGACCGGCACCCCGAAACGGGACATGCAGCAGGTTGATGCCCGCGTTGTTGGCAAACATTTCCATCGCCAGATGAAGCGTCCCGTATGGTCCCGATGAGCCGTAGGGGATTTCACCCGGCCGCTTCTTGGCATCCGCAACGAAGTCTTCGAGTGTCTTCCAGGGCGACGACGCCGGTACGGCGAGCAACGTCGGATCGGCCAGCACGCGCGCCACCGGCGCGAAGTCGCCAATTTCATAGGCCACCGGCCGAGCGAACAGACGATCGGCTTCCGGCAGGATCGCGAGCGACGATAGCGTCATCAAAAGCGTGTAGCCGTCCGGTTGGGCGCGCGC
>JAQGJY010000324.1 GCA_028290325.1 Tardiphaga sp. | reverse complement strand
CGGCGCCGGCGTTTCGGAGGGCGCGGTGGACGGCGCGGGAGTCGTTGCGGGCCGCGGCTCGGCGGGCTCGGCCGATTGAGGCGCGGGGGTGACCTGCGGCACCGGGTCAGGCCGCGTCGCGGGCTGCGCCGATGACGGAGCCACCGGATGGTGATCTTCGGACGGCCTGCTCTCGGATGGCGTCGGCACCGCAGGTTTGGCCGGCTCGACGGCCATATCGGGCTTTGGCTGCCCCGGCCGAATCGGTTCGACGGCTGGCGCGGGCCTTTCCGCCTCCGGTTTCGTCGCCTCAACAGGCGCGCTGTCGGAAGGCCTGGTCTCAGTAGGCTTGGTCTCAGAAGGCTTGGTCTCGATCGGTTTCGCTTCGGACGGTTTGGACGCATCCAGCGGCGCAGGCGTCTCCTTCGGAGCCTCCTCCCGACCCTTCTTTTTGTTTTTTCCCAATTTTTGTTTCTGGCGCTTGGCTGGCGCGGTCTGTTCGGCCGCGACCGGCTCACCATCGGGTCCGGCAACTGCCTGAGGCGGTTGTTCGACACGGCCACGTTTGGTGCGGCCGGCCCGCGGATCAACCGGCGCAAGACCATCGCCATCCGGGCGACCCGCTTCCCGCGGCTCCGGACGCTGGCGGCGCCCCTGCGGCTCGGCATCCGCCGGACGCGGCTCGCCGGCCTGTCGGCCAGATTTTGCCTCTTCGCCCTGCTTGGTCAGACGACCGCCACCGATCCGATTATCGGTCGCGCCATTCGTCAGGCGACAGGATGCGAGCTGCTGCGCCATGTCGCGGCTGGTCGTATAATGCTCGCGCAGAAAACCCGGCAAGGAGCCGGGCGGCACGGTTTTCAACAGACCGCGCTGGCTGCGATGGCAGGCCGAACACGTGCTCGAGAATATCTGGGAGGGAGATTTCCCGGCGTCGAGGTTCTGAGCCTCGGCAGGAACGATCGCGCTGTAACCGATCGAAAGAATCACCGTCGCCAAAATGAGCGCTCGGCTCAACATTCCAACCTCCAGCACATTAAGTTCCGTAATCGCAATGATCCACCTTTTAGACACTCGTCACCTAAATGGAAGCGATGGATGAGGCATTCGCAACAAAGCCGCGTGAGCGATGGTGGATAAAGGTCGCGAATGCGCGAACATGCGTTCAAACAAAAACGCCGACCTGAGCGGCCGGCGTTCGATTTTCATCCATGTCGATCTAGTGCAGTGAGCTTGACCTGGCGGCCAGGGCAGCGGCTGGGCGAGCCAGTTGCGCCGTCAGCCCCGCAATGGTTGCGGGGTCCGGCCTGCCACCGTCGCGCGACACCGTCTCGAAGGTCTGAACCAGCAAGGCCAGCCAATTGGCGTCATTGGAGCTGGTGCGCTGCTGCTGCTGAAGATGATAGGCCACGCCATCATTCCTTTTGAACGGCCCAACCAATTCGGAACGCCGGTTTCCGTTCCGGCCATCATCAAAAAACTTAACGAACCGTTTCAATCAGTCATTTTGCCCTGGGCGCAGGTTCACATGGAACAATCACGAAACAATCCGTTGATTTGCTAGGCTTTTCCGGATGGTCTTGGCGATCCGTTAGCCATCACGGGCGGCCCGGGGCCCATTTCGCTGCGGTCTCGGCCGGGACTCGCTGTCGGTTCCCGAGCGGCCCACCCGCGAAATCCGTCAAGCGATGGGCTTTGAGTCGTCCACTGATTTATTGAATCGTGCACGAATGGCGGTTAGCGCTTTCGCTTCCGGACGAAGTAGCGCTGTATCCGCCCCTCATCCGACAAATTGCAGCGAACAATCGGCTCATGGCTCCCAGAGATTTGGCTCCCAACGATTCGAACATCTTCAGGCTCGCGCCGGACCCGTCCGCGCCGCTGTATCGCAGCCAGCCTCACAACATCGAGGCTGAGCAAAGCGTGCTCGGCGCCATTCTGGTGAATAACGACGCTTTCTACCGGGTGTCGGATTTCCTCAAGCTGGAGCATTTTTTCGAACCGATTCATCAGACCATCTATGACACCGCCGCGAGTCTGATTCGCGCCGGCAAGGTGGCGACGCCCGTCACGCTGAAGACCTTCGTGCCGGCGGAGACCGACATCGGCGGCATGACCGTCGGGCAATATCTGGCGCGTCTCGCCGCCGAAGCGACCACGATCATCAACGCGCATGATTACGGCCGCACGATCTACGAATTGGCCTTGCGCCGCGACCTGATCCGCATCGGCGAGGACATGGTCAATGTCGCCTTCGACGCGCCGGTCGATTTCGCGCCGCGCGCGCAGATCGAGGACGCCGAGCGGCGGCTCTATGAACTCGCCGAAGCCGGCCGCTATGATGGCGGCTTCCAGAAATTTTCGCAGGCGATGAAGGTCGCGCTCGATATGGCGGCCAACGCCTATCAGCGCGATGGCAAGCTGTCGGGTATCGCCACCGGCATGCGCGCGCTCGACGCCAAGA
This sequence comes from Tardiphaga sp., assembly GCA_028290325.1. Classification (GTDB taxonomy): domain Bacteria; phylum Pseudomonadota; class Alphaproteobacteria; order Rhizobiales; family Xanthobacteraceae; genus Tardiphaga. The sequence continues at coordinate 1,731 of JAQGJY010000324.1, read as the reverse complement.
TGGGTGGCTTGCAGCATTCCGATTTGATCGTGATCGCCGGGCGTCCCGGCATGGGCAAGACCGCGCTCGCGACCAACATCGCCTACAATATTGCCCGCGCGCATCAGGACGAACTGGCGCCGGACGGCAGCCGCAAGACCATCAATGGCGGCATCGTCGGCTTCTTCTCCTGCGAAATGTCCGCCGAGCAGCTCGCGACCCGTATTCTCGCCGAACAGACCAGCATCGCGTCGAGCACGATCCGCCGCGGCGGCATCACGCAAAGCGAATTCGACAAGATTCGCGATCACACGATCGAGTTGCAGCACCTGCCGCTCTATGTCGATGAGACCGGCGGCCTGTCAATCTCGCAGCTGACCGCGCGGGCCCGACGCTTGAAGCGCCAGAAGGGCCTCGACGTCATCATGGTGGACTACATCCAGTTGTTGTCCGGCTCCGGCAAACGCTCCGACAACCGCGTGCAGGAAGTCACGGAAATCACCACCAGCCTCAAGGCGCTGGCCAAGGAGCTGAACTGTCCCGTCATCGCGCTGTCGCAACTCTCGCGTCAGGTCGAAAGTCGCGACGACAAGCGCCCGCAACTGTCCGACTTGCGCGAATCCGGATCGATCGAGCAGGACGCCGACGTTGTGATCTTCGTCTATCGCGAGGAATATTATCTGCAAAATAAGGAGCCGCGCGCGGGCACGCCCGAGCACGAGAAATGGCAGCTCGACATGTCGTTGGTGCACGGCAAGGCTGAGGTGATCATCGCCAAGCAGCGCCACGGCCCGACCGGCACGGTCGATCTCCAGTTCGAGGGCCAGTTCACGCGCTTCAGCGATCTCGCGCACGACGTCGTGTGATGCGATGACCGACAGCCACCTCGTAAAAACCGACGCCGATTGGCCGCCCGGCGCGGGCGGCGTCATCACGATCGATCTCGACGCCATCGTCGCCAACTGGCGCAAGCTCGAAAAGACCGCGCTGCCCGCCGAATGCGCCGCTGTCGTCAAGGCCAACGCCTATGGCTGCGGGATCGACCGCGTGGTGCCGGCTTTGGCGAAAGCCGGCTGCAAGACGTTCTTCGTCGCGACGCTCGATGAAGCACGCGCCGTGCGTGCCGTCGCGCCGAACGCGACGCTCTACATTCTCGACGGATTTTTCCCGGGCAGCGGCGACGCGATCGCCGCCATCCACGCGCGACCGGTGATCGGCGATCTCAACGAACTCGCCGAATGGGACATGTTCTGCCGCGTCAAAAACTGGAGCGGCGGCGCGGCCATCCATGTTGACACCGGCATGAACCGGCTTGGCCTGAGCGTGATCGACGCGCAGGCGATCGTGCCGCGCATCACGGCCGGCAATCACGGCGTGACTTTGGTCATGAGCCACCTTGCCAGCGCCGAGGCGCAGCACAATCCGGCCAATGTCAGACAGCTCACGAACTTTCGCGAGATCGCCGGCGCCTATTCCGGTGTTTCCGCCTCGCTCGCGGCCTCAAGCGGCATCTTTCTCGGCGGCTCCTATATGCTCGACATGGTGCGGCCGGGCGCAGCGCTCTACGGCGTCAACCCGACGCCGGAAGCCGACAACCCGATGCGCGGCGTTGTCACGCTCAAGGCGCGCATCATTCAGACCCGTGACGTCGAACGCGGCATGGGCGTCGGCTATGGCGGCACATGGACGGCGCGGCGGCCGACCAAACTGGCGATCCTCGCCGCCGGCTATGCCGACGGTTATTTCCGCGCC
>JAQGJY010000321.1 GCA_028290325.1 Tardiphaga sp. | reverse complement strand
GGCATGGGCGACAATGTGTTGATCCTCGCCTTCGTCGTCATCGTGATTGGCGGCATCGGCTCGATCCGCGGCGCGTTCGTCGCCGCGTTGCTGATCGGCCTCGTCGATACGCTGGGCCGCTTTTTCGCGCCGACATTGCTGAAACTGATCCTCGATCCCGCCGCCGCAAGCCAGACCGGCCGCGCGATCGCGCCGATGCTGATCTATATCCTGATGGCAGCCGTCTTGTTCTTTCGCCCCTCCGGGCTGTTTCCGGCCAAATCGTGAAACGCCGTTCGCTCATTCTGCCGGTCATGTTGTTCGCGTTGCTGGCATTGGTGCCGCTGCTCGCGACGTTAGGTCCGCGTAGCTTCATCCTTGCTATCACCACGCGCATCGTGATCCTCGCGCTCGCGGCGCTGTCGCTCGATCTCCTGATCGGCTACGGCGCCATGATCTCGTTCGGCCATGCCGCGTTTCTCGGCCTTGGCGCCTACAGCGTCGCGATCCTGTCGAGTCACGGAATCAATAATGCATTCGCGCATATCGGATGTGCTCTGGCGGTGTCGTTGGTTTTCGCGCTGATCACCGGCGCGATCTCGCTGCGGACCAAAGGCGTCTATTTCATCATGATCACGTTGGCCTTCGGGCAGATGCTGTTTTTTCTCGGCACCTCGCTCGCCGCCTATGGCGGCGATGACGGGCTGACGCTGGCGCAGCGCAGCCTGGTCTTTGGCGCGCCCGTGCTGAAGAATGATGTGACGTTGTATTACGTCTGCTTTGCCGCTTTGTTGGGCGCGTATCTGCTGTGCCGCGCCATCGTTGCGTCGCGCTTCGGCCGGGTGCTGCGTGGCATTCGCGATAATCCGGTGCGGATGCAGGCGATCGGTTTCGCACCTTTTCGCTATCAGCTCACCGCTTACGTCCTTGCGGGAATGATCGCGGCGGTCGCGGGCGTATTGCTGGCCAATCAGGCGGAATTCGTCAGCCCGGCTTACGCAACCTGGCAACGCTCCGGCGAGCTGATCTTCGTCGTCGTCCTGGGCGGGCTCGGCTCGCTCCATGGCGCGATCATCGGCGCAGCGGCGTTCTCGTTGCTTGCAGAGCTGCTGTCGCATTATACCGAACACTGGGCGATGATCTTCGGACCGATCCTCATCCTCGTCGTTTTGTTCGTGCGCGGCGGACTTACCGGCCTGCTTGGAGGCGGTCGATGATTCCGCTCCGCATCGAACATTTATGTAAAAGCTATGGTGCGCTGAAGGTGACGGACGATGTCAGTCTCGATATCGCCGAGAACGAGCTGCATGCCATTATCGGTCCCAACGGCGCCGGCAAGACGACATTGATCCATCAACTCTCGGGTCTGGCCCAACCGGATTCCGGCCGCGTCGTTTTCATGGGCGAAGAGGTCACGCATCTGCCGATGGACGCCCGCGCGCGGCTTGGCTTGGTGCGGTCGTTCCAGATCACGTCGATCCTGCCGCGCTTTTCGGCGTTGGAAAACGTCGCGCTGGCCGCGCAAGCGCGTGATGGATCGAGCTTCCGCTTTTTCAGCAATGCCTCGCGTGAGGCCGACCTCAACGACATCGCGATGAGGTTGCTGACACGCTTCGGCCTCCACGAACGCGCGCAGGTCGCCGCGGGTTCGTTGTCGCATGGCGAGAAGCGCCAACTCGAACTCGCAGTGGCGCTGGCAGCTCAGCCAAAGCTGCTGCTGCTCGATGAACCCTTGGCGGGCGCAAGTCACGAGGAAGCGCAGCGCCTCATCGTGACCTTGCAGACGTTGAAGCGTGAACTGCCGATCGTGCTGATTGAGCATGATATGGATGCGGTGTTCGCGCTCGCCGATCGCGTGTCCGTGTTGGTCTATGGCCGTATCATCGCGTCCGGTCTGCCGCAGGACGTGCGCGCTGACCCACAGGTGCGCGCCGCTTATCTCGGCGAGGAAGTGTGATGCTGGCGGTGTCCAACCTGCAGGCCGGCTACGGCGCGGCCAAGGTCTTGTTCGATATCTCGCTCGAGATCGACCGCGGCGAGGTCGTGACTTTGCTCGGCCGCAACGGCATGGGCAAAACGACGACGATCCGCGCGATCATGGGTCTGATCAAGCCGACCGGCGGTCGCCTGTCGTTCGACGGCAAGGCGCTGAACGGTCTGCCGTCTTATCGGATCGCGCAATGCGGCATCGGCCTGGTGCCCGAAGGCCGACAGATTTTTCCGACGCTTACCGTCGAGGAAAATCTGCTGGCGACGGCTGCCGCGCGTGATGCGCCACCGCGCTGGACGCTCGACGCGGTCTATGCGCTGTTTCCGCGCCTGAAAGAACGACGCGGCAATTTCGGCACGCAGCTATCGGGCGGCGAACAGCAGATGTTGGCGATCGGCCGGGCGCTGATGACCAACCCCAAACTGCTCATCCTCGACGAGGCGACGGAGGGACTGGCGCCCTTGATCCGCGCTGAGATCTGGGAATGCCTCATCGCGCTGAAGGCGCAGCACCAGTCTATCCTCGTCATCGACAAGAATGTCGATGCGCTTGCCGCGTTTGCCGATCGCCATATCATCATCGAGAAAGGCCGCGTGGTCTGGACCGGCGACTCAGCGGCGCTTAAAAGCGATGCGAGTGTGAAGGATCGTTTTCTCCATGTCTGAAAGGATACCCCGATGAAAATCGAAACGCCCGGCATCACCCGCGCCAACGAAGGCATGCAGGGCATCTCGTGGAATATCCTTGGCCAGACCTACGTACCGAAATCCTGTACGGCGGACTCGTTCTCGTGGCACGCGACACTGCCGCCGGGCACCTTCGTGCCACCGCACGTCCATCCCGATCAGGACGAGTATCTTTACATCCTCGAAGGCAAACTCGACTTCGTGCTGGGCGACGGCGAGACGCAAGGTATGCCCGGCGATCTGGTCCGACTGGCGATGGGGGTGCCGCACGGCATTTTCAACAAATCGAACCAGACCGCGAAGGTGCTGTTCTGGGTATCGCCGTCACGTCGGCTCTATGACTTGTTTTGGGGCATCCACAATCTGCCGGAGCAAAATCCCGACGCCGTCGTGGCATTGGCGGCGGAATATAACGTCCACTTCTTGCCGCCGCCTCCGGGCGGGTGAACGCAATGCTACCTCACCGCAGCTAACGGCACGGCCGCAAAGCCGGCTTTGCTGGCATAGCCTTTGACGATCGCCTCGCGCTGCGCGTGACTCAGCACCGCATTCACATCGTCGAACCCATCAGGCGCGAGTTGCTCGACCGCATCGATCACGCCTTCCGGGCCGCCGCGCCGATTGGCACGAACGATTTCGGCCGTGACGGGCAAACGCTGCGCTTCATAGGCCACCAATGCCGCGCGCGGATGGTCGGATCGCTTCAGCGCATCGGCGAGCGCGCGTGCATCGAGGATCGCCTGCGACGCGCCGTTGGATCCGACCGGATACATCGGATGCGCGGCATCGCCAAGCAGCGTCACGCGGCCATTGGTCCAATAGGGCAGAGGATCGCGATCGCAGCATGGATATTCATAAAAATCCGGCGTTGCCCCAATCAAAGCAGGCACATCGACATGCGGCACGCTGAAGCGTGCGACATGCGGCATCAGCTCCTCGCGCTTGCCCGGTCGCGACCAATCCTCCCGGCGCGACGGCAGCGTCCCGCCTTCGCCGGTCTTCACCAGCACCGCCCAATTGGTGAGGCGGCTTGCGGCGGACGCGCCCTCGGCGATCGGATAGACCACCACCTTGGCATGCAGCCCGCCGGCGACAATCATCGATTGTCCCGATAGAAACGTCGGCCAGTCGCGCGCGCCGCGCCACAACATCAAGCCGTTCCAGATCGGCGGGCCTTCTTGCGGAAACAGCGCCGCGCGCACTTTAGAGTGGATGCCGTCCGCGCCGATCAGCACGTCGCCGCGCGCGCTGTGAACGTGCGCGCCATGGCGGTCGAAGAAATGCGCGGTGACGCCGCCTTCGTCCTGCGTGAATGCGCCGAGCCGACAGCCAGTGCGGATCGCGTTGCATCCCAGTCGCTGCTCCACCGCGCGGTGAATCACGCTTTGCAATCGGCCACGATGGATCGAGAATTGCGGCACGTCGAAGCCCGCGCCGAGGCCACGTCGTTCGCGCCAGACTTCCTGCCCGTGACGGTTGAGGTAATGCAATTCATCGGTACGGACGGCGATAGCGTCGAGCGCATCAAGCAGACCGAGCTGCGCCAGCTCGCGGATCGCATGCGGCAACGTATTGATACCGACGCCGAGTTCGCGGATCGTGTCGGATTGTTCGTAGAGTTCGCAGGCGATGCCGCGCGCGCGCAGCATCAAAGCCGTCGTCAGTCCGCCGATCCCGCCGCCGACAATAATGGCCTTCATCACGCCTGTTCCTACTGCAATACAGCTGATTTGAGCGCAATCGCTATTCGGCCGCAAGCGCCTTCGCATTTTGTAGCTTCAATTCGGCGCGGGTTCGCGGCTTGGCCTTTATCTTCAATTCGTCCGCATCCAACCGGTCGCGGACGGAATTGCGCACGATCTGATCCTGTCCCGGCCGGTATTGCGGCGGGCAGGCGATATCCGCGCCGTACCAAGCCGCGGCGCGCAGCGTGAACGATGGATCGACCAGATGCGGCCGCCCAAGCGCCACCAGATCGGCGCGACCGGCGGCGAGGATTGTATTGACCTGATCAGCGGTCGTGATGTTGCCGACGCACATTGTCGCGACGCGGGCTTCATTGCGAACCTGATCTGAAAACGGGGTCTGGAACATGCGACCATAGATCGGCTTGGCGTCGCGCGTGGTCTGGCCGGTCGAGACATCGACAAGATCCACGCCGGCGTCGCGGAAGGCGCGGGCGATGCCGACGCAATCATCCGGCGAAAGGCCGCCCTCGGCCCAGTCGGTCGCGGAGATGCGCACGGACATCGGCTTGTGCGCGGGCCATGCGGCGCGCAGCGCGGCGAAGATCTCCAGCGGAAAGCGCAGTCGGTTTTCCAGCACACCGCCGTACGCGTCATTTCTCTGATTGGTCAGGGGCGACAGAAAACTCGCAAGCAAATAGCCATGGGCGCAATGCAGTTCCAGCATGTCGAAGCCGCAAGCATCGCCGCGCAATGCCGCCGCCACGAATTCAGCCTTGATGCGATCCATGCCGGCGCGATCGAGCTCACGCGGGATTTGGCTATCAGCATAATAAGGAATTGGAGACGCCGAGACCACATCCCAGCCGCCCTCGGGCAGCGGCCGGTCCATGCCGTCCCACATCAGTTTCGTCGCGCCCTTGCGTCCGGCGTGGCCGAGTTGCAGGCAGAATTTCGACGTTGAATTCGCGTGGACGAAATCGACAATGCGAGTCCACATCGCCTGATGCGCGTCCGTATAGAGGCCCGCGCAGCCCGGCGTGATCCGCGCATCCGCCGCGACGCAAGTCATTTCAGTGAACAGCAAACCCGCGCCACCGATCGCGCGCGAGCCATAATGCACAAGGTGAAAATCGTTCGGCAGACCTTCATTCGCCGAGTACATGCACATCGGCGAGACCACCGCGCGATTGGCCACCACCATTTCACGCAGGCGCAACGGCTGAAACATTGGCGCGACGGGCTGCTCGATCTCGACATCGAACCCCTGCGCTCGCACTTGTTTTGCGAAAGCCTTGTCAGCCTCGGCGACGAAGCCCGGCGCGCGCAGCCGCAGATTATCGTACGTGATGGCTTTTGATCGCGTCATCACGCCGAACGCAAACTGCACCGGATCGAAATCCCAGAATCGATCGACGTGCTCGAACCATACCAGCGAAACATCGGCGGCATGCTGAGTCTTCTCCACCTCTTCGCGGCGGCCGTGTTCATAGGCATCGAGCGCGCTTGCGACGTCAGGCTCGCGCGCCAATGCATCCGACAAAGCGATGGCGTCTTCCATTGCCAGTTTGGTGCCGGAGCCGATCGAGAAATGCGCGGTCGCCTTGGCGTCGCCGATCAGCACCATGTTGCCCCTGACCCAGCGCTTGCTGCGGATCATCGGGAAATTGCGCCACAGCGAACGATTGGTCAGCAACTTGTGGCCGTCGAGGTAGCCTCCGAATATCTTCGCCATGCGCGCGGCGGATTCGGCTTCACCGAGGCCCTCGAGCCCGGCGCGCTTGAAGGTGTCGGGGTCGGTCTCGAAAATCCAGGTCGAGCGATCCCTGTCATATTGATAAGCGTGGGCGATGAAGGGCCCCCACTGCGTGTCCTCGAATATAAACGTGAAGGCATCGAGCGGCTTGGTCGAGCCCATCCATGTGAACACGTTGCTGCGCAAATCGGTTTCAGGAGCGAAGTGATCGGCGTATTTTTCGCGAAACCGGCTGTTGATGCCGTCGGCGAGGATCACCAGATCGCAATCAGCGAATTGACTCTCGTCCAGAATATCAGCTTCGAATTGCAGCATAACGCCGAGCTCGCGGGCGCGGGCTTGCAGGATCATCAGGAGCACGCGCCGCGAGCAGCCACAAAATCCGTTGCCGGCAACACGATGGATGGTGCCGCGAAAATGCACGGCAATGTCATCCCAATAAGCGAATTCGCGGGTAATGCTCTGGTAGCTCGGCGGATCGTGGGTCTCGAAATTATCGAGCGTCGCGTCGGAAAATACGACACCGAAGCCAAACGTATCGTCGGCGCGGTTGCGTTCATACACAGTCACATCGGCCTGCGGGCGCTGCTTCTTCAGCAAGATCGCCGCGTAAAGCCCCGCCGGTCCGCCACCGATAATCGCGATCTTCATGGCAACACACCTCCGCGCCGGTCCGAGCAGATTATTTTAACCTTAAAGGATTTCGGCGCTAGCGGGATATTTGCAAAGCTTCAATCGCCTTGGAACTGCGGCGTTGCCTTTTTCGAGAACGCTTCGAAAGCGCGCGCGAAATCCTCCGTCGTCATACACAACGCCTGGGCCACGGCTTCGGCCTCGATCGCTTCGTCGATCGACATCGCCCATTCCATCGCCAGCATGCGCTTGGTCATCGTGTTGGCGAAATTAGGCCCGGCGGCGATCTGCCTTGCGAGCACGCCTGCTTGCGTCAGCACCTGCTCCGGCGTGACGACGCGGCTAAAGAAGCCCCAGCGTTCGCCCTCCTCCGCCGTCATGAAGCGGCCCGTATACAGCAGTTCCGACGCGCGCGATTGCCCGATGATACGCGGCAGCATTGCGCAGGCGCCCATGTCGCAGCCGGCAAGGCCGACCTTGTTGAACAGAAACGCGACCTTGGCGCCGGATGCCGCGAGCCGTAGGTCCGACGCCATTGCGATGATCGCGCCCGCGCCGGCGCAAATGCCTTCGACGGCAGCGACGATCGGCTGCGGACAGGCGCGCATCGCCTTGACGAGATCGCCGGTCATGCGCGTGAACGCCGTCAGGTTTTTGGTGTTCATCCGCACCAGCGGGCCGATGATTTCGAACACGTCGCCGCCGGAGGAAAAGTTGCCGCCGGCGCCGGTGACGACGATCGCCTTGACCTCGTCATCGATCGCGCAGGCCTTGAAGAAGTTAACAAGCTCGCGGTAGCTCTCGAAGGTCAGCGGGTTCTTTCGCTCCGGCCGGTTCAGCGTGACGGTGGCAACACCATCGACCACCGCGAGCAGGAAATGCGCCGGCGAATAATCCGCCAGCGGAATGGTCACGGAATTAGCGGCGGTGCCCGGTGTATGCGGCTTCATGATAGTCCCCTTCGCCTGTTATATTTCGCCGCCGGCTATGGCGATCGCCTGCCCGGTGACGGCGCTTGCGCCCGCGCCGCACAACCACACAACAGCGTCAGCCACTTCGGAGGGCGTGACAAGGCGACCCTGCGGATTGTGCTTCGCCAATTCGGCAACGGCTTGTTCGCGATTGCGACCGGTTTTCGCGATGATATTCTCGATACTGCTCGCCACCAGATCGGTGTCGGTGAACCCCGGACATATCGCGTTGACGGTCACGCCCTTGGTCGCGACCTCCAGCGCCAGCGATCGCACCAGGCCAATGACCGCATGCTTCGCGGCGCCGTAGGCGCTGACATAGGCGTAGCCTTTCAAACCCGCCGTCGACGCGATGACGACGATGCGACCGCGTCGTTGCGCAACCATTCCAGGCAGCACGGCCTGCGCCGCGTAAACGACACCCATCAGATTGATGTCGAGCATTCGCCGAAACAAAGCGGCATCGGATTGGCCGAACGGCGCCGACTCGGCGGCGCCGGCATTGGCGATCAGAATCTCGATCGGTTTGCGCGCCGCGGCCTGCGCGAGAGCGGCACGCAGCGCCACTTCATCGCAGACATCGGCGCTGATGGCCGCATGAGCATCGCTCGCAGCGACGACGGCATCGAGCGCAGCGGTATCCCGGCCGACGATTGTCACCTCGGCGCCAGCCGACGTCAGCGCAGCGGCAATGGCACGGCCAATGCCGCGACCGCCACCCGTCACCAGCGCATGGGAGCCTGACAACCCTTGCAGCCCGGACATCAACGGCCTTCCCGACCCTGGAGCAGCGACCCTTCCGATATATTTTAAACTTAAACCTTTTGCAACTCGCCTACTGGATCGGCGCGACGATCGTCGGATGCCTGAAGTCTTTGATGTCGATCTTGCGCGGCAGCATACCGGTCTCGGTGAACGTATCCAGCATCGCCTGGATCGCCGGAAAGTTCGGCGCCGCGCCCGGGTCACGCGCGAAATCATTCTCCTTCAGCAGATAGGTTTCGAGAACGGGAATTGGCGCCTTCATCACCTCGTTGACGACCTTCAACGTCTCCTCGCGATTGGCGAGCACCTTCTTCATCGCGGCCGTGATGTCACGAACATACATCCGCGCAAGCTCCGGATTCTTGTCGACGAAGTCAGCGCGGCAGGCTTCCAGAATATGCACGATGTTCGGTTGCTGCTCGGATAGCGAAACCAGCTTACGCGTACCGCCCTTGGCTTCCATGCGCGCGGCGAACGGCTGGTTCATCACGGCCGAATCGACGCGCCCGGAGCGCAACGCATCTTCCGACAATGCAAAGCCGGCTTCGACCAGCTTGACGTCCTTCGCCATATCGACGCCCTGCTGCTTCAGCAAGATCGCGAGCGGCCCGAGAATGCCGGAGCCGAGCGTGTTCACCGACATCGTCTTGCCCTTGAGATCGGCCAGCGTCTTGATCGGCGAGTCGTCTTTCACGGCCCAATAGACCGAAAAGCTGCCTGGTTTTTCGGAGACGTGTTGCGCAACAATATACGCCTTCAATCCGCCGCCGGTTACCCCCTGCATCAAAGCGAGCGGCGATTGCGTCGCGCAATCCAACGCGCCAGCCGCCATCGCCTGCGTCATCGGCGGCGTGCCCTGAAACTGCACCCATTCGATATTGTAGTCCTTGCCAAGGCTGGGAAATTCCGTCGGCCGCTTCATCATCCAGTATTTGGATTCCTCGGCGGGAATCGTCCAGCCGACACGGATGGTTTGCTGCGCAGTGGCGGGCCGCGCCCCGACCAGCACCGTCGCGGCCACGACCGCCACGACGATGTGTTTCAACCCGATCCGCGTCATCTCACAATCCCCTGCTTCGTCAACTTCATTTGGCGCGACTGTTTCATGTCGAAAAAGTCAGCGCAACATCCAATGCAATACGCTATCCTGCCGTGGGCTGACGATGCTGGACCTCGCAATGAGCAATGACTTCCTCTCCGATCTGATGGCTTCGATCTCCGAACGCGGGCGCGGCCTGTTGTGGCGCACACCCGCGCCCGAGCGCCGCAGCGGCGATGTCGGCGATCTCATCGCGCTATGCGACGCGCTTTTGTCGGGACGCGGTGAGGCATCGGGCACGGCGATCGCGCGTCAGATTCTGGACGGTTATCGTGCCCTCGATAACGACGGACGCGTTGGGTTTTTCGAGGCACTGGCGCGCAACTATGGACCGGATGCCGATCGGCTGACCAAGGCGCTTGACGCTTGGCGCGACGCGCCGGATGGCGCGGATGCGGCCGACCTGCATTTCGCATCGGAGCCGCGACGACAGGAATTGTTCCGACGGCTGAATCGAGCCCATGGCGCGACGCATCAACTTGTTTCGATGCGCGCGGATCTGTTGGACCTGAGGACCGGGCGCAAGGATCTCGCGACCTTGGATCGGGATCTCGTGCATCTGCTTTCGTCATGGTTCAATCGCGGGTTTTTGGTCTTGCGTCGGATCGACTGGTCCACACCCGCGATCGTGCTGGAGAAAGTGATTCGCTACGAGGCCGTGCATGAAATTCGCGGCTGGAACGATCTGCGTCGCCGCATCGATCCCGTTGATCGACGCTGTTATGCCTTCTTTCATCCGGCATTGAATGACGAGCCATTGATTTTCGTCGAGGTGGCGCTGACGGAGGCGATTCCCGACGCGATCGCGCCTCTGCTCGACGCCGACCGCCCGCCGATCGCGATCGATCGCACCCGTACCGCTGTCTTTTATTCGATCTCGAATTGCCAGCGCGGGCTCGCCGGAATTTCATTCGGCAATTTTCTGATCAAGCAGGTCGTCGAGGAGTTGCGCCGGGAGTTACCGAAGCTGGAAAACTTCGTCACGTTGTCGCCAGTGCCGGGCTTCATGGACTGGCTGACGTCCGCGACCGACCTGCCAGTGACGGATGAAGAACGCGCGCTGCTCGCCATCCTAGACCAGCCCGACTGGATCAATGATGCCGCGACCGCGCAGCAAATGCGCGCGGTGATCGAACCTTTGGCCGCCTATTATTTCCTGAAAGCTAAAACACCGCGCGGCTTGCCGATCGATTCTGTCGCGCGATTTCATCTCGGCAATGGGGCACGGCTTGAGCGGATCGACTGGCAGGGCGACCTGTCGCCGAAAGGGCTGCGGGAATCCGCCGGTGTGATGGTGAATTATCTCTATCGGCTCGACGATATCGAGAAAAACCATGAGGCTTTTGCGAATCAGGGCGAGATCGCCGCATCGAGCGCGGTGAAAAAACTGCTGAAAGGTGAAAGCCGGCGGCGGCTCGATCTAAGGCTGGGTAGCGGCTAGATCTCGGCGAAGCCTTTCAACAAATAACGCCGCAGCAGATGAAGCGCCGCGTTGAGGATCAGCCCCAGCAATGAAATCGTAATCAGCGGCACGAACATATCGACGGTCTGGAACGTCCGCGCCGCCTGCACCAACATATGACCGAGCCCATCGGTCGAAGTTATCATCTCGGCCAAAAATACCACAATGCTGGAAATCACCAGGCCGATGCGGCAGCCGGTCAGAATCGACGGCAGCGACGCCGGCAGCACGATCTTCCAGATGATCTGCGCGCGCGGCGTGCCCGCGGCCATCGCCGACCAGATCAACTTCTGCTCGACCATCGACGCGCCGTAGTAGGTCGCGAGCAAGATCGGGAACAGCGCGTCGGCGGCGACCAGCGAAATCTTCGAGGCGTGGTCGAATCCGAGCGTCAGCAACAGAGCCGGATAGAGCGCGACCTTCGGCACCGGCGCGAGAATGCGCACCAGCGGCTTGACGACGGCGTCGACCACCGGCTTGACGGCAGCCGCGAGACCGATCGACACGCCGAGCACCACGGCGATCGCAAAGCCCGCGAACAAACGCATGAGCGTCGCCGCGATCTCGTGATGAAACTCCGGCCTGAGCAATTGCGCGCTGAACCGCGCGAACACCGAGAACGGCGACGGCAGCAGCGCGACGGGTGCCGTGCCGGACCATACAATCACCTGCCACAGCGCGATCAGCATCAGGATCGGCGCAAGCCCGAGCAGCATATCCGGGAAATGCCGGCGGGCCATCACGAATAGCTGAGCGGGATCGCGCGCCCGGCGTCGGACCAGCGCACCAGCATCGCCCGCAACCGCTCGAACGCGGCATCGAGGATAATGCCCATCGCGCCGACGATCAGGATCATCGCGAACACCGTGTCGTATTGCGCCATGTCCATCGCGTTGAAAAGTATGTTTCCGGCGCCGGATTGCCGCGCGATCATCTCCGACGTGATCATCGTGATGAGCGCCAGCACCAATCCGGTGCGGCAGCCCGTGAGAATCTCCGGCAATGCCGCGGGCAACACGATCCGCAACATCCGCCGCGACGCGCTCATGCCCATCGCGGCGCCCGACCACAACATCTTCTCCTCGACGGCGCGGGCGCCCTGAAACGAATGGTAGATGATCGGCAGGCTGACGCCGAGAAAGATCACCAGCGTCTTCGAGACATCTCCGACGCCGAGCCACAACATGATGACGGGCATCAGCGCCGCCTTGGGCACGGGATAGATCACCATCAGCAGCGGATTGAAAAAGGCCGCGACGTTGCGGCTGCGGCCCATCAACAGACCGAGCGGAATGGCGATCAGCACCGCGAGCGCGAGACCGATCGCCATCCGCCGCAGCGAGGCGAGAATGTTGATCAGCGAACCGCGATCGCCGAGAATATCCGGGATCGCGCGCAACGCCTCCAGCGCGGTCGGGAAACTGCCGGTGTCGAGCGCCAACGATGCCGCCTGCCATACACAAAGCAATCCGATGCAAGCGAGCAATGGCGCGAGAGGCGTGAGAAGGCGCGACAGCCACATCATCGCGCGGCCTCGTCAATGCCAGTATCATCGATCAGCCGCTCGATCGCGACGACGTAGTTCTGGTAGCGCGCATCGAGCAGAAGCTCGGCGCGCTTGCGCGGGCGCGGCAGATCGATGTCGATGATCGTTTTAATACGTCCGGGCGAGCGCGTCATGACGATGACCTTGTCGGACAAAAACACTGCTTCATCGACGGCATGCGTGACAAACAGCACCGTCTTGCGGTCGCGTTCCCAGATATTCAGAAGATCGTTCTGAAGCCGCGTCCGCGTATGCGCGTCAAGGGCGCCGAACGGCTCGTCCATCAGCAGGACCGACGGGTTGTAGGCCAGCGTGCGTGCGATCGCGACGCGCTGCTTCATGCCGCCGGAGAGTTCCTTCGGATAGAAATTCTCGTAGCCCTTGAGGCCGACCATGTCGATCAGCCTCCGCACCTGGACTTCAGCTTCCGCTCGCGGAATCCGCTGCTGGCGTGGGCCATACATCACGTTGCCGAGCACGGTCTTCCACGGAAACAGCGCGAATTCCTGAAATACCGGGCCACGATCCGGTCCCGGCCCCGTGATCGCCCTGCCTTGGACGCGGGCAACACCGCCGGTCGGCTTGACGAAGCCGCCGATGATATAAAGCAGCGTCGATTTTCCACAGCCGGACGGGCCGAGGATCGAGACGAACGCGCCGTCGGTGATTTCCAGCGTGATGTCGTCTAACGCGAGATGGCTTTGCCGGCCGGAAGTCTCAAAGCGGTGCGAGACGTTCTCGACCGCGATCATCGCCGACGTCGTGGTCAACTCAGACCGCATTCATGAGGCCAGCGCGCGCATCTCTGTGATGAGATCGCTCTTGCCCTCGAAACCGATGCCCGGCAGTTCGGGCATCGTGATGTGGCCGTCGATCACCTTCACGCCGTCCGGGAAGCCGCCATAAGGCTGAAACAGATCCGGATAGCTTTCATTGCCGCCGAGGCCGAGGCCCGCCGCGATGTTCAGTGACATCTGGTGACCGCCATGCGGAACGCAGCGGGACGGCGACCAGCCGTAGTCTTTCAACATCGCCAGCGTCCGTTGATACTCGCAGAGTCCATAGGAGAGCGCGCAGTCGAATTGCAGCCAGTCGCGATCTTTCCGCATGCCGCCGTGGCGGATCAGGTTGCGCGCGTCCTGATGGCTGAACAGGTTTTCACCGGTGGCCATCGCGTTCGGATAATGTTCGGCGAGCGCGGCCTGCAATTCATAATCCAGCGGATCGCCGGCTTCCTCATACCAGAACAATGGATAGTCGCGCAGCATCTTGGCGTAGGCGATGGCGGTCCCGAGATCGAAGCGGCCATTTGCGTCGACAGCCAATTGCGCCTGCGATCCAATTTCCGCCAGGACCGCTTCGATGCGGCCGGCGTCTTCCCGCAAGGATGCGCCGCCGATCTTCATCTTGACGACATTGTAGCCGCGATCGAGATAGCCGCGCATCTCGCCGCGCAGCGCCGAATTGTCCTTGCCGGGATAATAATAGCCGCCGGCCGCATAGACGAAGACGCGCGGATTGGCCGTAAGTCCATGACGCTCCGCCAGCAAGCGAAACAACGGCTTGCCGGCGATCTTGGCGACCGCATCCCACACCGCCATGTCGATGGTACCGACCGCGACCGAACGTTCTCCATGGCCACCGGGCTTTTCGTTCGTCATCATCGCGGCCCAGACCTTGTCGGGGTCGAGATTGTCGCCGGCTTCGTTCAGCAGCGTAACCGGATCGGCCTCACGCAAACGCGGCGCGAACCGCTCGCGGATCAGGCCGCCCTGCCCGTAACGTCCATTCGAATTAAAGCCATAACCGACGACGGGCTTACCGTCGCGGATGACGTCCGTGACGACGGCGACGAGACTTGTCGTCATCTTCGAGAAGTCGATATAGGCATTGCGGATCGGCGACGCGATCGGCTTGGTGACTTCGCGAACGTCGATAATGCGAACGGACATCGGTTGCTTTCTTAGAAATGCGCGCCGGCTTCCATCGGCACGATGCCGAGTTTCTTGAACAACGCCGTGTCGTGATCGTCGCCGGGATTTTCCGTCGTTAGCAGCGTGTCGCCGACAAAAATCGAGTTGGCGCCAGCCAGAAAACAGAGCGCCTGCGTTTCGTCGCTCATGCCGGAGCGGCCGGCGGACAGCCGCACATGCGATTTCGGCATCATGATGCGGGCAAGCGCGATCGTGCGAACGAAATCGATCGGATCGATGCGCGCGGCGGAAAACAGCGGCGCGCCTGCCACCGGCATCAGCATGTTGATCGGGACGCTCTGCGGATGCGTATCGAGCGTCGCCAGCGTGACCAGCATATCGACACGATCTTCGGCCGTTTCGCCCATGCCGACGATGCCGCCGGAGCACACATTAATACCGGCGTCGCGCACGTTGGCCAGTGTGTTCAACCGGTCCGCGTAGGTGCGGGTCGTGACGACCTCTTTGTAATAACGCTCCGAGGTATCGACGTTGTGATTGTAGTAATCGAGCCCGGCGTCATGCAACGCGATCGCTTGCGAGGGCGTCAGCATGCCTAATGTCATGCAGGTTTCCATGCCGAGCGCCTTCACGCCTTCGACCATCGCGACGACGACGGGCATGTCGCGCTCTTTCGGGCTCCGCCACGCCGCGCCCATGCAATATCGCG
>JAQGJY010000262.1 GCA_028290325.1 Tardiphaga sp. | reverse complement strand
CCGAGCGTGTTGACCAACATGCTCATGTCGTCACCGGCCGCCATCCGACAAGCCGCGCGATCCGCGCGTTCGAGCGGTTGATCGCTTCGACGAGCTTGGCCGGCGGTTCGACGACGACACCGGCCATAATAATCCAGAGGCTGATGCCGATACCGAAAAACAGCATCAGATATTGCACGAGGATCGCTGTCGGATTTTTCACGGCCATCACGGAACAGGCAAAGCCGATCATCCGCATGCCGAACACCGCCGCGATCGCCGAGCCGATCGAGAAGTTGCGGCTTTGCCGGGTGGTGCGCGGCGAGCCGAGAAAGGCAAATGTCAGCGCGGCGAACGCCAGCGGATAGATCGGCGCCATGATGCGATCATGCATCTCGGCGCGGAATTGCGCGGGCATCTGGATGTACACCGGATCATCCGGAGCCGGCGCCATCAGTTCCCACAAATAGCGCTCGCGAATACCGTAAGTGACATCGCCGCCCTGTTTGGAAAATTTCGACATGTCGAAACCATAGCGGCTGAACGCGACCAGCGCCGGATCGGTCTTGCCGGTTTCGAAGCGTTGCAGATTGCCGTCTTCAAGAATCAGGAATGAACCCGAGTCGTTTTTCAGAACGGTGCCGTGATCGGCGATGATGCTGACGCGCTCTTTCGGGTCGCGGCGGTCGTCGACGAAGATGCCGACCAACAGGCCGCCGGGCTGGCGCTCGCGCACGCGAATCGTGAGATTCGCGTCGAGCTGCGCGAAGCGGCCCGGCTGAAGGATGTTGGCCAAAACGTCGGCGGTGATCTCGGCGTCCCATCGCTTCAACCGGCGCATGCCGTCCGGCGCCATGTAGGCTCCAATGAACGCCACGATGATGAAGACGATGATGCTGGCATACACGAACGGCAGAAACAGCCGGATCGGCGAGATGCCGGCGGCGTTCATGACGATGATTTCGGAATCCGTCGCGAGCTTGGTCAGCGTATGCGCCACCGCGATCATCAGCGCGATCGGCGCAATGATGAGGATCAGCACGGGAATCGCGAGACCCGTGATGCCGAGGAAGGTCAGAATCGTCTGGCCCTGACTCGTCATCAGATCGATGCCGCGCAACGCCTGCGTGATCCAGATCACGCCTGTGAGGCTGACCAGCACAAGCGCGAACGACCCGAGCGTCGTACGAAAGATGTACCTGTCGATCGACCCCATGACGTCCGCAACATCCCCAAATGCCCAAGCGCCGGTCCGATAGGAAGGCCCCGGGCTGCCGTGCAGGTACTTCAAAAGCGTGCGGTCAAGCGAACGCACTATTCAGCATAGCAGGTGCTTGATTGGTCAACATCATGGCTGGGCCAAGGCGCGGTGAGGTTACAGTTAATAATTCGCGAACTGTGCCTCCGCCGTCACGTCCGCGCTTGGCAGGGACATCGGCATCGGGTCATAGTGCGGACCACCGTGGACGCAGCGCCTTATATAGGGCGCCGCCACGCCCTGCCGGTTTCGCGCCTTCGCACGACAGCCCGATTTTTTGGAGGATTTGCCCATGTCCGACACCGTCAAGGTCGGCTTTGTTCCGTTTTCCGCTGCCGCCGGCGGAACCCTGGTTGTGTTTTGCGATGACGGTTTGAAGATGGGCGCGGCGACCACCAAAGCGCTCGGCAGTGCCGTTGCGCTTGTGAGGCGTGCTGCGGCCACCAGCCGCTTCAAGGGCAAGATGGGCGCCACGCTTGATATTCTCGCGCCCGAAGCCATCAAGGCCTCGCGTTTGATCGTCGTCGGCACCGGCAACCTATCGGAGCTGAAGGAGTACGACATCCTCAAGGCCGGCGGCGTCATCGCCGGCAAGGTCACGTCGGCAAGCGATGCGGTGACCATCATGGCCGAGTTGCCGTCCGGCGCCATGAATGCCGCGCAGGCGGCGGCGATCGCGTCGGGCCTGCGGCTGCGCGCCTACGCCTTCGATCGCTACAAGACCAAGAAGAAGGATGACGACGACAAGCCGCGCAGCGTCACCATCTCACTCGCGGTGAGTGATGTCGCCGCCGCGAAGAAGGCTTTCATGCCCGAGACCGCGATCGTCGATGGCGTGATTCTGGCGCGCGAACTCGTCAACGAGCCGCCGAACGTGCTGTATCCCGTCGAGTTTGCACGGCGCGCCGGTGAATTGCGGAAGCTCGGCGTCGAGGTCGAAGTGCTCGACGTCAAGGCCATGACGAAACTGAAGATGGGGGCGCTGCTCGGCGTCGGGCAGGGCTCGGCGCAGCCCAGCCGCGTCGTCATCATGCGCTGGAACGGCGGCAGGAAAGGCGAGCAGCCGGTGTCCTTCATCGGCAAGGGTGTGACCTTCGACACCGGCGGCATTTCGATCAAGCCATCGGGCAGCATGGAAGACATGAAGGGCGACATGGGCGGCGCGGCCTGCGTCGTCGGGCTGATGCACGCGCTCGCCGCGCGCAAGGCCAGGCTGAACGTCGTCAGCGCCATCGGCATCGTCGAAAACATGCTGGACGGCAACGCCCAGCGCCCCGGGGATATCGTGACCTCGATGTCCGGCCAGACCATCGAGATCATCAACACGGACGCGGAAGGCCGTCTCGTTCTCGCCGACGTGCTTTGGTATGTCGCCAGAACCTACAAGCCGAAATTCATGATCGATCTGGCGACGTTGACTGGCGCGATCATGGTCGCGCTGGGCACCGAATATGCCGGGCTGTTTTCCAACAACGATGAACTGGCGCAGCGGCTTCACGCCGTCGGGGAAATCACCGGCGAACGGGTCTGGCGCATGCCGCTCGG
>JAQGJY010000227.1 GCA_028290325.1 Tardiphaga sp. | reverse complement strand
ATTGCAGGCGAATTCCGGCACCACGATCGATTTCGGCCGGATGGCCGGTCCGAAGCCGATGGTCGAGCGGCTGACCGATCGCGGCCGTGACATCACGTTGTATCCGCGTATCGCATCGCTGGCGCTGCGACTATGCAGGGTCGCGGACGGCGTGCTCGATGCCGCTTTTGCGGGCGGCGCCAGCAAGGACTGGGATCTGGCGGCGGCCGATTTGATCGTCCATGAAGCCGATGGTAGGTTGACCGAAATCGAAGGCGATCCGATTCTGTATAATCGCCGGGACGTGACGCACGGCACACTGATCGCCGCGGGGCGTGATCGGCACGCCGACCTCGTCCAGCGCTTCAAGGATCGGCCGCTTCACTGGTAGATTTTGGGGCTGGTGTGTTTTGCGCCGGTCAATTGGCGCTGGTTGATTTGGTTCGCGTGCGCGTGACAGGAAAAGATTGAGTGATGTCTGACCATCCGCAGCAGTTGCTCCATCTCGTCATCGGCGGCGAGTTGACCGACCTGGACAACAATACGTTCAAGGATCTCGACAAGGTCGAGGTCGTCGGCGTCTATCCGAATTACGCCACCGCGTTCGCGGCGTGGAAAGCCAAGGCGCAACAGACCGTCGATAACGCGCATATGCGGTTTTTCATCGTCCATCTGCATCGCCTGCTTGATCCCGGAACCGGCACCCACATCGACGCGAAACCGACACGTTGAAGACCGCGTTACGCAATCTGACGCGCGCCAACTGGTTTCAGGGCGTCGCGGGCTTCGTCGCCGCCGCATTTCTGCGGCTGGTGTGGCGGACCAATCGCGTCACGCTCGATCCGCCAGATGTCTATGATATCGTCGAACCGCAAATTCCGGTCATCCTCGCTTTTTGGCACGGCCAGCATCTCATGACGCCCTTCATCAAGAAGCCGAAGCATCGCGCCAAGGTTCTGATCTCGCGTCATCGCGACGGCGAGATCAATGCGCGCGCCGCCGAACGGCTCGGCGTCGGCACCGTGCGCGGTTCGGGCGATCACGGCTCGGCGTTTCATCGCAAGGGCGGCGTCGGCGCGTTCCGTGAAATGGTCACGACCCTCGAAGAGCATTACAACATGGCGCTGACCGCCGACGTGCCCAAGCGGGCGCGCAAAGCCGGTCTCGGCATCATCATGCTGGCGCGCGAATCCGGTCGTCCGATCATGCCGTTTGCCATCGCGACCAGCCGCTACATCCGGCTCGACAACTGGGATCGCACGACGATCAACCTGCCGTTCGGGCGCGGCGCGCTGGTCGGCGGTGACATCATCAACGTGCCGCCGGACGCGGATTCCGCGATGATGGAAACATTGCGACTGCAACTCGAGGCGACGCTCAACGACGTGACGCGGCGCGCTTACGAGCAAGTTGGCCGCAGCGACGGCTTCGTCGGCGCGGACGCCCCCAACGCCGTCGGCGCGGGTACCTCCCATGCCTGAGGTGCTGCCTTTTACGCTGCGGCTCTATCGCCGCGTCTCCGGCGCGGCATCGTTGCTCGCGCCGGTTCTGATCAAGCGGCGATTGCGCATCGGACGAGAAGATCCGGCGCGCAGCAACGAGCGACGTGGGATCCCGAGCGTGACGCGGCCGGCCGGACCGCTGGTGTGGATCCACGGCGCCAGCGTCGGTGAGGTGCTCGCGGCGGCCGCCTTGATCGAGCGATTGCGCGCGATGAATCTGCGGATCCTGCTGACGTCCGGCACCGTCTCATCGGCCGATATCGTCGCCAAACGATTTCCGCCCGACATCATTCATCAATACATCCCTTATGATTCACCGCGATTCGTGGCGCGCTTTCTCACCCATTGGCGGCCTTCGCTGGCGTTGTTCATCGAGTCCGATCTCTGGCCCAACCTGATCCTCGGCGCATCGGCGCAGAAGCTGCCGATGGTGCTGATCAATGGCCGCATGTCGCAGCGCTCGTTTCCACGCTGGCAGAGGATGCACGGCACGATTTCCGCGCTGCTCGGCCGGTTCGAGACCTGTCTCGTGCAGTCCGACACCGATGCCGAACGCTTCGCGGCGCTGGGCGGCCGCAACATCGTCAACACCGGCAATCTGAAACTGGACGTGCCCGCGCCGCCGGTCGATGACCTGCGGCTGCAAATGCTGAAGACGGCGATGCGCGGGCGGCCCATCGTGATCGCGGCGTCGACGCATCCCGGCGAAGACGAGATCATCATCGCCGCGCATCGCATCCTGCTGAACTACTTTCCGAAATTGCTCACGGTGATCGTGCCGCGCCACAGCGCGCGCGGCGAGGATATCGCTGCGCTGGTGAGCGCATCCGGCGCCAAGGCGGCGCTGCGTTCGCGCGGCGAGATGCCCGATGACACGATCGGATTTTACATTGGCGATACCATGGGCGAGATGGGGTTGTTCTTTCGGCTGTCGCCCGTGGTCGTGATGGGCGGGTCGCTGGTGCCGCATGGCGGACAGAATCCGATCGAGGCGATCAAGCTCGGGGCCGCGATCGTTCACGGCCCGCAGGTGTTCAACTTCACCGAGGTGTTCGCCGCGCTCGATGCCGCCGGCGGCGCCAAGCAAGTGACCGACGCCGAGACGCTGGCGAAACAACTCGGTCAGTGGCTCGCCAATGACGAAGCGCGGCAGAGCTGCATTGATGCCGGGACGGCGGTCGTCGATCACCTCGGCGGCGCGCTCGATCGCACCATGGCGGCGTTGACGCCCTATCTCGTGCAGCTGCGGCTGGAGCTGCACGCCGATGCGTGAGCCGGCGTTCTGGTATCGGCGATCGTCGTGGCTGGCACGACTGCTGATGCCATTCGGCGCGATCTACGGCCAACTTACCGCGATGCGAATGCGGAAAGCCGGGCTCGCGCCGGGCGTGCCGGTGATCTGCGTCGGCAATTATCATGTCGGCGGCGCCGGCAAGACGCCGACGACGCTGGCGCTGGTGGCTCTGCTCCGCGACCTCGGCGAGACGCCGGTGGTGCTGAGCCGGGGTTATGGCGGACGTCTGCAAGGCCCGGTCAGCGTCGATGTCGCGCGACACCACGCGGCCGACGTCGGCGACGAACCGTTGATGATGGCGCGCGACGTCGCGGTGGTGATCGCGCGGGACCGCGTCGCGGGCGCGGCACTGGCGCGGTCGCGCAATGCCAGCGTCATCGTGATGGATGACGGATTTCAGAATCCGTCATTGACCAAAGACCTCGCGCTGATCGTGGTCGACGGCGATCGCGGGCTCGGCAACGGCCAGATCTTTCCGGCCGGACCTCTGCGCGCGCCGCTGGATGGCCAGATCGCCGCCACCGACGCGCTGCTGATCATCGGCGATGGCGGCGCCGCCGATCGCATCGCCACGCGGCTCACGGCCCGCGCCAAGCCGGTGTTGCGCGGGCGCATCGTGCCGGTGACGGCGTCGGTCGAGGCGTTGCGCAATCAGCGCGTGCTGGCGTTTTGCGGCATCGGCGATCCCCGCCGGTTTTTCCGGACATTGCGCGCCGCCGGCATCGACGTCGCCACTGAGCGCGCTTTCGCGGACCATCACGTTTTCACGTCGGCCGAAATCGCCGCGTTGCGCGATCAGGCGGCGCGAGACGGACTGACGCTGGTGACGACGCGAAAGGATCGCGCGCGGCTCGGCGCGCAGGCGCAGAACATCGCATCGTTCGAGGTGACGCTGGCG
>JAQGJY010000119.1 GCA_028290325.1 Tardiphaga sp. | reverse complement strand
GTGCTCGAACAGATGCTGGCCAACGGTTACAATGTCGGCGGCGAGCCGTCCGGCCATATCATCCTGTCGGATTATGCGACGACCGGCGACGGCTTCGTTTCGGCGTTGCAGGTGCTCGCGGTGGTGCAGAAGCTCGGCCGCCCGGTGTCCGAAGTCTGCCACAAGTTTGACCCGATGCCGCAGATCCTGAAAAACTTCCGCTATCGCAGCGGCAAACCGCTCGATCACGACGGAGTCAAATCGGCGATTCACGCGGCCGAACTGCGCCTGAACGGCCATGGCCGGTTGCTGGTGCGCTCATCCGGCACCGAGCCGGTCATCCGCGTGATGGGCGAGGGCGACGATCGGGTTCTGGTCGAGGAAGTCGTCGATACGATCGTCGACGCGCTGGGCCACGCCGCGGCGGCTTGAGGCTTATCAGGTTACCGACATTGCCTTCAAACAGCCGCGGCGACGGCGTGGCGACCGCGATGCAGCTTGACCAAGTCATGCTGCATCGCTGCCATTTGCGATCGGCTGTGGCGGCGACGCATGGGACGAATTAAAGGTTTCGTCATTGGGAGAGAGCGACCGCGATGTCTTCGTTGACGACTGACGCATCCCGGAATGACCAAAGGGACGCGTCGTGAACAAGCCTGTGATCATCACCGAAGATACCACCATGGCGCCGGTCGTCGTTGAGGCGCCGGTGGCGCTCGGCCCCGACGACAAGCAAACGCTGGCGCCGACCTATGCGGTGATCTTCGCGATCAGCCTGTCGCATTTTCTCAACGACCTGATGCAGTCGCTGATCCCGTCGCTGTATCCAATTCTGAAGACCAACTACGCGCTCGACTTCGGCCAGATCGGTATGATCACGCTGGCGTTCCAGTTCACATCGTCGCTGTTGCAGCCTTTGGTCGGAATCTACACCGATCGCCAACCGCGTCCCTATTCGCTGGCGATGGGGATGACCGTGACGCTGGCGGGGCTGTTGCTGCTGAGCGTTGCCTCGAGCTATCCATTGATTCTGGCCGCGGCGGCGCTGGTCGGCACCGGCTCGGCGATCTTTCATCCGGAATCCTCGCGCATCGCGCGGCTGGCATCGGGCGGCCGCTATGGCTTCGCGCAGTCGGTATTTCAGGTCGGCGGTAATTTCGGAACGGCGCTCGGCCCGCTGATGGCGGCTCTGATCGTCGTGCCGCTCGGCCAGCACAGCGTCGCGGGGTTCTCGCTGGTGGCGGCGCTCGCCATCTTCATCCTGTGGCGCATCGGTGGTTGGTACAAGCCGCGCATTGTCCCGCGCGCCCAAGCCAAAGCCATCAGGCCGACGCATGGCGCGACGCCGGCGCGCGTCCGGCTCGCGCTTGTCATTCTTGTCGTGATGTTGTTCTCAAAGACGTTCTACACCGCGAGCATCACGAGCTATTACACCTTCTATCTGATGCACAAATTCGCGCTGCCGACGCAGACGGCGCAGCTGTATCTGTTCGTCTTCCTCGCCGCGAGCGCGGTCGGGGTCTTCTTCGGCGGGCCGCTCGGCGATCGGTTCGGCCGCAAATACGTGATCTGGTTTTCGATCCTCGGCGTGCTGCCGTTCACGCTGGCCTTGCCCTATGCGAACCTGCCGGCCAGCGTTGCGCTCAGCATCGTCATCGGCTTCATTCTGTCGTCGGCGATGCCGGCCGTCATCGTCTATGCCCAGGAGCTGATGCCGCATCGGCTCGGCATGATCTCGGGGCTTTTCTTCGGATTCGGGTTCGGGCTCGGCGGGATCGGTGCCGCCGTGCTTGGCGAGATCGCCGACATCAAGGGCATCGATTACGTCTATCAGCTTTGTGCGTTTCTCCCGGCGATCGGACTGCTGGCGATCTTCTTGCCGAAGATGCCCAGGGTCGCGCGATGACGGGCTGATGCCCGTCATCCTATCAAAACGTTAACGACGTTTTTTAACGAAAGCCTTTGTTAAGGCCTGTGGCGGCGCGCCGGGATCGGCGGGCGCGAGACCCTGTCCGAAAATTTACTCACAAAAAATCAACCTTAAAAATTAGGGTTAAGCGCCGCTTAAGGATTTTCCCGCATCGTCTCGTTGTCAGTTGCAGGTGCGGGGCCTTGTGGTTCGCCTCGCCGCATAACGAGGACGAAACCATGCGTAGCGTGAAATATCTTATCGCCGCCGGAGCGGCATCTTTGTTGTCCACCGCCGCACTCGCAGCGGACATGCCGTCGATCATGCCGCCGCCGCCGGCCTATTACGCGCCGCCGGTCGTCGAGGATTTCGGCGGCTGGTATCTGCGCGGCGACATCGGCCAGACCAACACGCGTGGCAAGCTCTACGCGCCCGGTTACGACGATCTGTCGACCGCGTCTTATACCCAGATCGGCCATGAGTTCAGCGGCGGAACATCGGTCGGCATCGGCGTCGGCTATCAGTTCAACGGCTGGCTGCGCGCCGACATCACCGGTGAGTATCGCTCCAAGATCAAGTTCAGCGGCACCGATTTCGTGACCGGTTCGAACGGCTTCAATTACTCTGACTCATACAACGGCGGTTATTACAGCTTCGTCGGCCTGTTCAATCTGTATGCCGATCTCGGGACCTGGTGGTGCATCACGCCCTTCATCGGTGTCGGTATCGGTGGCGCGCATAATACGTTCAGCGGGCTTCAGGACGCCGGCATTTCGCCGCTGCCGATCTTCAACCAGACCGGTCCCGGCATCAGCCAATACGTCAACACGCCCACGATGTATCAGGCGAATGCCGGCTCCAAAACGAACTTCGCTTATGCCCTGCACGCGGGTCTTGCGTATAAGGTCAGCAACAACTTCACGGTCGAGCTGGCCTATCGCTATCTGAACATGGGCGAGGGCATCACCGGCACCGGCACCACGTTCGATGCGACCAAGACCAAGGGACGCGCCTTCCAGTTCCAGGATCTCACGTCGCAGGACATCCGCCTCGGCATGCGCTGGAATCTGGACTCCGGTTCGTATTTGCCGCCGCCGCCGCCGCCGTTGATCCGCAAGGGTTAATCTCGCGCACGCGATCGTTAACGACCGAAACGGCGCGGACATTGTCCGCGCCGTTTTTGTTTGTCGAAGGCGCCGCGCGACAACGATTGATTAAGGTTAACCGGGGATGATCGCGTCAGGGTTCAGTGGTGTGAGGAATATGCGATGCGTCGGTTTGTGATGGCGATTTCGATGGTCGGCGCGATCTGTGCCGCGGTGAGTGGCGCTCAAGCGGCTGACATGCCCGACCTGCCGTTCCTGCGCGGCGGTTTCTCCGACGCGCCCGTTCGCGTCAGCCCGATCTGGCAGGGCTATTATATCGGCGGGCAGGCTGGTTTCGGCGCCTCCGATGAAAATTTCAGGGATGCGACCCGCACTCAGATCGGCAATTTGCTCGCGACGTCGACCATCGAAAATGAATTGAAGGTCTCGAGCTGGCCGGTACTCGGCAAGGCGTCGGCGCGCAACTCCGCGTTCGGTGGCTTTGTTGGTTACAATTCGCAATGGGAAGATGTCGTCATCGGCGTCGAGGTGAACTATATGCACGGCAAGGCCGGCGGCAGCGATCAAACATCGATCTCGCGTATGGCGAACACGTCGGACCTCTATCTCAACACCATACTCGTTGATACGCGCGCGGCCATCGACATCACGGACTACGGCACGATCCGCGCGCGCGCCGGTTACGCCATCAATGGCTTCCTGCCCTACATGTTCGGCGGTGTCGCGCTCGGTCGCGCGGATATTACGCGCGCATCGTCGGTCACCGCATCGGGCATTTATCTCGGCGCCGCCGTTCCGGCGCCACCGCCTTATGGTCCAACCACGATGGCGACAACCGAAACCCAGAATGGCCATTTGCTATACGGCTACACAGCCGGCGTCGGCGTGGATGTCAATTTGATCGGCGGTCTGTTTCTGCGCGCCGAATATGAATACATCCGCTTCACATCGACGGTTGACACCAACATCAATACCGTGCGCGCCGGCCTCGGTTATAAATTCTAGGGCGTTGGAACGCGATTGACGTCACGCGCCAGGATTGATTGTCTGCGTCATCTCGCGAATGGGGCGGCGCATGGACATCTACGGCGATCTCAATTCCGGCAACTGCCTGAAAGTCAAATGGCTGTGCGATTATCTCGCGCGGCCCTATCGCTGGATCGCCGTCGATACGATGAACGGTGGGAGCCGCACACCGGCGTTTCTCGCGATCAATCCCGTGGGGCAGGTGCCTGTCGTGGTTCTCGACGACGGCCGCGCGCTGGCGCAGTCCAATGCCATCATTCGTTATCTCGGGCGTGACAGCGATCTCGTTCCCGGCGATGCCTATGAGGCGGCAAAGATGGATGAGTGGCTGTTCTGGGAACAATACAGCCACGAGCCTTACATCGCCGTGTGCCGATATCAGATGGTCTATCTCGGCAGGCCGGTGTCGTCGCTCGATCCCGACAAGGTGACGCGCGGCCATGCGGCATTGGACCGGATGGAGCGGCAGCTGGCGATCACGACGTATCTCGTCGGTGACGCTCCCACGCTCGCGGACGTCGCGCTGCTGGCCTGTACGCGCGTCGCGTCTGAGGGCGGCTTCGATCTCACCGCTTGTCCCGCCATCCGACGCTGGATCGTCGACGCTGAACGCGCGCTCGGTGTCGCATGATCGTTACCATTCGCAGCGCCACGCGCGACGACGTTCCGGCAATGGTTGCGATGCTGGCCGACGATGCGCTGGGCGGGCCGCGCGAACAGTTCGCCGATCCGTTGCCGCAAGCTTATTACGCGGGTTTCGATGCGGTGCAGGCGACGCCGAACATCCTGCTGATGGTGGCGCAGCGAGACGGCGCGGTCGTCGGCTGTTTTCAACTATGTTTCCTGCCGGGCCTTAGCTCGCAAGGCGCCGCCCGCGCGCTGATCGAGGATGTGCGCGTCGCCACGCATTGTCGCGGGCAGGGCGTCGGCGAGATCATGTTGCGCTGGGCGCTCGACGAAGCCAAAGCTCGCGGTTGCAAGGTGTTCGAACTGCTGACGCATCACAGCCGGATCGATGCCCAGCGATTTTATGAGCGGCTCGGTTTTGCCAGGAGCCACATCGGAATGACGCTGCGGTTTTAAGAAACCCATCCTGTCCCGGCGAGGATACGGCATCGGCGATGCCGATCCGGTATCGCGCGCCGCGACCGCCTCTGACTGGGCTCTGAACATTTTCCGATCGGTCGCGACCTAACGGTTTGGTCATGGAGATGTATGTGATGGAGCCGACCAGCCGCGTTGTTCTCGCTTGCGTGACGGCGTTCATCGCTTGGACCGTCATTCAATCGCTGCGGAGCGGCACGATCGTGACGCGGGGTATAACGATTGAGGCCAGCCAGCAGCCGAGACGATTCTCATTCTCCGTCGTCGCCCACATCGCGGTCGGGGTGTTGTTCGGATGGATCGCGGCCGGCGGCGACTACGGCGCGTTGATGCACGCCGTTACGCCATCCTGGCTGGCGATCAACCGGCCTTGATGCCATCCGCCTTGACGCTCGTCCGTGGTTCCCATATTGGCAGCGGTGGGACACCTCCCCCCACCGGGAGGCTTGCTATCTGGAAGGATAGATTATGACTGTAGCGAAGCCCGCTTCGCGGCCGAACGTGCCGCATTTTTCCTCCGGCCCCTGCGCCAAGCGCCCCGGATGGACCCCCGAAAATCTGAAAGACGCCGCCCTCGGCCGTTCGCATCGTGCGAAGATCGGCAAGGCCAAGCTGAAGCTCGCGATCGATCTGACGCGCGACGTCCTGAAGGTGCCAGCGGATTATCTGATCGGGATCGTGCCGGCGTCGGATACCGGCGCGGTCGAAATGGCGATGTGGTCGCTGCTCGGCGCGCGGCCCGTCACCACCATCGCCTGGGAATCGTTTGGCGAGGGTTGGGTGTCGGACGTCATCAAGGAATTGAAGCTCAAGGACGTCACCAAGCTGCACGCCGGCTATGGCGACATTCCGAATCTGGCCAGCGCCGACAAGAACTCGGATATCATCTTCACATGGAATGGCACGACGTCCGGTGTGCGGGTGCCGAACGCCGACTGGATCGCGGCCGATCGCGAAGGTCTCACGATCTGTGACGCGACGTCGGCGGCCTTCGCGCAAAAGCTCGACTGGCCGAAGCTCGATGTCACGACCTTCTCGTGGCAGAAGGCGCTTGGCGGCGAGGCGGCGCATGGCATGCTGATCCTGTCGCCGCGCGCCGTGGCGCGTCTCGAAAGCTACACGCCGCCGTGGCCGCTGCCGAAGATTTTCCGCATGACCAAGGGCGGCAAGATCATCGCCGGCATCTTCGAAGGTGAGACCATCAACACGCCATCGATGTTGTGCGTGGAAGATTATCTGGACGCGCTGAATTGGGCGAAATCGGTCGGCGGTCTCGACGCGCTGGTGGCGCGCGCGGACGCCAACACCAAGGTGCTGGCCGACTGGAAAGCCAGGACGCCGTGGATCGATTTCCTGGCGATGGACAAGACCATCCGCTCCAACACCTCGGTGTGCATGAAGGTCGTCGATCCCGCCATTACCGCGCTGTCGGCGGACGCCCAAGCGGATTTCGCCAAAAAGCTCGCGGCGGCGGTCGAGAAGGAAGGCGCCGGCTTCGATATCGGCGCCTATCGCGATGCGCCGCCCGGTTTGCGGATCTGGTGCGGCGCGACGGTGGAAGCGTCTGACGTGCAAACGCTGACGCAATGGCTCGACTGGGCGTTCGCGGAAACCAAAGCCTCGCTCGCGAAAGCGGCATGAGTTTCTCACATCGCCGCGTTCGCCGCGGCGATGTTGACATATCACCGTCATGCCCCGCCAAGGCGGGGCACCGAGCAATCATCGCCGTCCAATCCGACGTGCCAGCGTCTACTGGATCGTCCGCCTGCGCGGATGACGACGGCAGCAATGGAAACAATCATGACCGCCCCCAAAGTTCTTATTTCGGACGCCCTCTCGCCCGCCGCCGTGCAGATCTTCAAGGATCGCGGCATCGACGTCGATTTCCAGCCGAATCTCGGCAAGGACAAGGACAAACTCGCCGAGATCATCGGCAATTATGACGGGCTCGCGATCCGGTCCGCCACGAAAGCCACCGCGAAAATCCTTGAAAGAGCGACCCGCCTCAAGGTCATCGGCCGCGCCGGCATCGGGGTCGATAATGTCGAGATTCCGGCCGCCACCGCCAAAGGCATCATCGTGATGAATACGCCGTTCGGCAATTCGATCACCACGGCCGAACACGCGATCACGCTGATGTTGTCGCTGGCGCGTGAAATCCCGCAGGCCGATGCGTCCACCCAGGCCGGCAAGTGGGAGAAGAACCGTTTCATGGGCGTCGAG
Organism: Tardiphaga sp.; assembly: GCA_028290325.1. Lineage (GTDB taxonomy): Bacteria > Pseudomonadota > Alphaproteobacteria > Rhizobiales > Xanthobacteraceae > Tardiphaga. Next base: position 1,054 of record JAQGJY010000119.1, on the reverse strand, counting down.
ATCACCGGCAAGACGCTGGGCGTGATCGGCTGTGGCAATATCGGCGCGATCGTTGCCGATCGCGCCATCGGTCTGAAGATGAAGGTGATCGCTTTCGATCCGTTCTTGTCGCCGGAGCGCGCCAAGGATATCGGCGTCGAGAAGGTCGAACTGGAGGAGTTGTTCAAGCGCGCCGATTTCATCACACTGCATACGCCGCTGACCGACAAGACCCGCAACATCATTGATGCGACCTCGATCGCCAAGATGAAGAAGGGCGTCCGCATCATTAACTGCGCGCGGGGCGGCCTTGTCGATGAGGCGGCGCTCGCGGCGGCGCTCGATTCGAAGCATGTCGCCGGAGCCGCCTTCGACGTTTTCGTCGAGGAGCCCGCCACCTCCAACGTGCTGTTCGGCCGAACCGATGTCATCTGCACGCCGCATCTCGGCGCGTCCACCAACGAGGCTCAGGAAAACGTCGCCTTGCAGGTCGCCGAGCAGATGTCGGATTACCTGCTGACCGGGGCGATCTCCAACGCCGTCAATTTCCCGTCGATCACCGCGGAAGAGGCGCCGAAGCTGAGGCCCTTCATCGCGCTCGCCGAAAAGCTCGGCTCCTTCGCGGGACAGCTCACCGACAGCGGCATTTCCAAGGTGACGATCACTTATGAGGGCGCGGTCGCCGAGATGAAGATCAAGGCGCTGACCTCGGCGGCGCTCACAGGTCTGCTGCGGCCGATGCTTGGTGACGTCAACGTCGTCTCCGCCCCTGTTGTCGCCAAGGAGCGCGGCATGGTTGTGGATGAAATCTCGCGCGCGGCGCAGAGCGATTATGAAAGCGTCATCACGGTTACGGTCGCAACCGAGACGCAGGAACGTTCGGTGTCCGGCACCGTCTATGCGGACGGACAACCCCGCCTGATCGACATCAAGGGCATCCGGGTCGATGCCGAATTCGGCAAGTCGATGATCTACGTCACCAACGAGGACAAGCCGGGTTTCATCGGCAAATTCGCGTCGTTGCTCGGTGACGCCAAGATCAACATCGCGACATTCCATCTCGGCCGCAACAAGC
>JAQGJY010000115.1 GCA_028290325.1 Tardiphaga sp. | reverse complement strand
CGGTGACGCCGGAGGCGAGTTTGGCATCGTCGGCGTGGCCGACGCGGACGCCGGCAATGTCGGTCAGCAGGTTTCGCATGCCTAGTGGTCCGATTCTAACATTCGCGTCCCATTTCAGCTGGCTCCTCGCGACTGTTGAAATCACAGGACCACCAGCAGAGACTGGTTGCCGGTGGGGAACGAATGTCAAATCCACGCCACCAGCTGAGCGTGGGCGCGGCGGGGCGTCAAGCCGATCACATCGGGATCCTTGCCGATCACAAGCCCGAGGGCGGGGCCGGAGAGCCTTGCGTCGGGCACCGCGCGCGGTGCAATAAACCCCATGATTTCAGATGTCTCCATTCCCGCCGCATTGATTGCCGGTCTCGTCAGCTTCCTATCGCCCTGCGTGCTGCCGCTGGTGCCGCCTTATCTGATCTACCTGACCGGCGCGACCGTCAGCGAGGTCGCGGAGGAATCCCGCCATGGCGGCACGATGGCGGCATCGAAGCGCGCGGTGATGCTGTCGGCGCTGTGCTTCGTGCTCGGCTTTTCGACGGTGTTCGTGGCGCTCGGCGCGAGCGCCAGCCTGCTCGGCGGGCTGGTCCGCGCCTATTCGGCGCAGCTCTCGATCGTGGCCGGAATCCTCATCATCATCATGGGACTGCACTTCCTCGGCCTCACCCGGATCAGGTTGCTGATGCGCGAGGGCCGCCTTGGCATGGCCAAGCCGGTCGGGTTATGGGGCGCTTACGCGATGGGGTTGGCCTTTGCGTTCGGCTGGACGCCGTGTATCGGGCCGATTTTGGCGGCGATCCTGTCGGTCGCGGCGTCCGAGGCGACGGTGGTGAAGGGCGCGAGCCTGCTCGCGGTCTATTCGGCCGGGCTCGGCATTCCGTTTTTGCTGGCGGCGTTCATGATCGAGCAGTTCTCGTCGGTATTGGCGCGGATGAAAAAGCATCTGTTGCAGGTCGAGCGCGCGATGGGCGTGCTGATGATCCTGGTCGGCATCGGATTCTTGACGGGGGCGGTGTCCAGCGTCAGCATCTGGCTGCTGGAGACGTTTCCGGCATTGCAGAATTTCGGATAATTCTCAGAGCCGCCCCGCGCACGGCCGTCATCCCCGCCAACGCGGGGGAAGCATGACGACCATCATGACTGCTCTGGAATAATTTGCCCCCCGCCTGCGCGGAGGGTGGCGTGGCACTGGCGCGAGACCGACTGCCTCACGGCGCTTTGGCGTTGATCTCGGCGTAGTTGCCTTTGGCGTCCCATTTATAGACGACGTAGTCGATCGCCTTGATGTCGCCCTTGGCGTCGAATGCCATCTTGCCCAAGACCGTGTCCCACTCGCCGGCCTTGATCGCCGCCATCACCTTTTTCGGTTCGGTGGTGCCGGCTTTGGTCACGGCCTGCGACCAGACCTGCATCGACGCATAGGTGTAGAGCGTGTAGCCCTCGGGATCGATGCCCTTGGCCTTGAACTTCTCGACGATGGCCTTGGCGGTCGGCTTGTTGCGCGGATCGGGGCCGAAGGTGAACAGCGTGCCTTCGGCGGCCGGGCCGGTGATCGACGCGAATTCCTTATCGTTCATCGCATCGCCGGCCATCAGCACCGTCTTGAGACCCTGATCGCGCATCTGGCGCAGGATCAGGCCGGCCTCCTGATGATAGCCGCCGACGTAAACCAGATCGATGTTGTCGCGCTTCAGCCGCGAAACGATCGAATTGAAATCCTTGTCGCCCTTGTTGTAGCTCTCGAACAGTTTCTCGGTGAAGCCGGCTTTGTTCAGCGCCTTCTTGGTCTCGTCGGCGAGGCCTTTGCCGTAGGTGGTCTTGTCGTTGAGGATCGCGACGTTCTTGCCCTGGAAATTCTTGGCGATGTAGTCGGCGGCGATCAGCCCCTGCTGGTCGTCACGACCGCAGACGCGTGCCACGTTCCAGAGCTTGCGCTCGGTGAACAGCGGGTTGGTCGAGGCCGGCGTGATCTGCAACACGTTGCCGTCGGCATAGGCTTCCGACGCCGGGATCGACGACGACGAACAGAAATGTCCCGCGACGAAGGGAATCTTCGATCCGGAGATTTTCTCCGCGATCGAGCGCGCCTGCTTGGGATCGCAGGCATCGTCACCGACAAACAATGACAGCTTCTTGCTCATGACACCGCCGGCGGCGTTGAGGTCTTCCACCGCCTGCTCGGCGCCGTTCTTCATCTGCCGGCCGAACGCGGACTCGCCGCCCGTCATCGGGCCCGCGACGGCGATGGTAATGTCCTGGGCCATTGTCGCCGTGGAGAAGGCGAGCGACACGCCGAGGGCGAGACCAAACAGTTTGTAGGGAGTCATCAGGATATCCTTGCGCTGGGCTCGGGAAACGATTCCGCGGCATTGTCCGCTGAATTTCGGGGGAAGTCATCGGCAAATTTTGACGGCGTCGGCGCGTCAACCCGCCGCAGGAGCATCCGTCTGCCGGCCACCTTCGAGATAGGCCGCGCGGATTTCCGGGCGCTTCAATAATTCCGCGCCGGTGCCCGATAGCGTGATGAGCCCGTTGACCATGACGTAACCGCGATGCGCCAGGCGCAAGGCGTGGTTGGCGTTCTGCTCCACGATCAGCACGGTGAGGCCGTCTTGTCTGTTGAGCACGCGGATCGCGTCGAAGATCTGTTTGGCGATCAGCGGAGCAAGGCCGAGCGAGGGTTCGTCGAGCATCAGCAGTCGCGGGCGCGACATCAATGCGCGGCCGATCGCGAGCATCTGCTGCTCGCCGCCGGAGAGTGTGCCGCCGCGCTGCGTCATCCGCTCCTTCAGGCGGGGAAACAGCGTCACCACCTTGTCCAGCGATGCGGCGCGTTCGGCCGGCGTGCCGTCCGTCGCGTCGGCGCCCATCTGCAGATTTTCGGCCACGCTCATGCGCGGGAAAATCCGGCGGCCTTCCGGCGATTGCGCGATCCTCATCCGCGCGATGTGGTGGGTCGGGACGCTGGTGATGTCCCGGCCATCATAGACGATGCGACCGGCACGGGCGCGCGGCTTGCCGAAGATCGTCATCATCAATGTCGATTTGCCGGCGCCGTTGGCGCCGATCAGCGTCACGATCTCGCCGGCCGCGATGTCGAGATCGACGCCTTTCAGCGCCTCGATCTTGCCGTAGGAGGCGCGCAATCCGCGAATGGCGAGGAGGGGTGCGTTCATATCTCGCCCTCCATGACGGCGACGGCCTCTTCCTCATCCTCCGCGCCGAGATAGGCCGCGATCACCTTCGGATCGTCGCGGATCGCCTGCGGCGCGGCATCGGCGATTTTCACGCCGTAATCGAGCACGACAATGTGGTCGGAGATTTCCATCACCACCGCCATGTCGTGCTCGATCAGCAAAATCGAGGTGCCGTGCTGATCGCGGATCGCCAGCAGCAGTTCGCTCAAGGCTGCGCTCTCGCGCGCGTTCAAACCGGCGGCGGGCTCGTCAAGGCAAAGCAGCGCCGGCCGCGTGCACATCGCGCGCGCGATCTCGAGGCGGCGCTGGTCGCCGTAAGGAAAATTGCCGGCGGCCTCGTCGGCCCGGTCGAGCAGATTGACCTGATCGAGCCAGAAGCGCGCGAGATCGATGGCTTCCTTCTCCGCCTTGCGATACGACGGCAGCCCGAACAGGCCGAGAAATGTGTAGCCGGACGCCTTCATCAGCGTGTTGTGCTGGGCGACCATCAGGTTTTCCAGCGCCGTCATGCCGGGAAACAGCCTGATATTCTGGAAGGTGCGCGCGACCTTGCCGATCTTCGAGATGCGAAAGTCGTTCAGCTTCTGCAATTCGAATTGCGCGCCGTCATCATGCTGGAGCCGGATCGCGCCGGTGGTCGGCTTGTAGAAGCCGGTGATGCAATTGAAGACGGTGGTCTTGCCGGCCCCGTTCGGGCCGATCAGCGCCGTGATCTTGCGGCGCTGCGCGGCGAACGACAGCTCGTTGACCGCAACGATGCCGCCGAAGCGCATCGTCAGATTTTCGACGCTGAGGATATTGTTCGGCCCCATCAGCGACCTTCCTTGACGAGGTCGGACGAGATCGCGCGATTGTCTTTCAGGAACACGGTCGGCGCCCGATGGCCGATCAGCCCGCGCGGCCGCCAGATCATCAGCAGCACCATCGCGCCGCCGAACACGAGCATCCGGAATTGTTCGAGGCCTCTGAACAGCTCGAAGCCGCCGATCATCGCCAGCGCCGCGAGCGCGACACCGAGCTGCGAGCCCATGCCGCCGAGCACGACGATGGCCAGCACCAAGGCGGATTCGTGAAACGTGAAGGATTCCGGGCTGATGAAGCCCTGACGGGTGGCGAAGAACGCGCCGGCGAAACCACCGAACATCGCGCCGGTGGCGAACGCCGTCAGCTTCGTCGTCGTCGTGTTGATGCCGAGCGCGCGGCAGGCGACTTCGTCTTCCCGCAAGGCTTCCCATGCGCGGCCGATCGGCAGCCGACGCAGCCGAATCGTTACCCAATTCGTCAGCAGCGCCAGCGCCAGGATCAGATAGAACAACAGCACGATGCGATGCGTCGGCGAGAATTCGATGCCGAGCCGCGCCGCGAAACCGTCATCGGCCGCCGTCATCGGAATCCCGAAAAGGCTTGGGCGCGGAATGCCACTGACCCCGTTCGGGCCGCCGGTGAAGCTCTGCCAGTTGATGATGACGAGGCGGATGATTTCGCCGAACGCCAGCGTCACGATGGCTAGGTAATCACCCCGCAGCCGCAGCACCGGGAAGCCGAGCAGCACGCCGAAGAATGCGGCGAGGATGCCCGCGAGCGGCAGGCAGATCCAGAACGACAGGCCGAAATTCGTCGCCAACAGCGCGTAGGAATAGGCCCCGACGGCGTAGAACGCGACGTAGCCGAGATCGAGCAAACCGGCGAGGCCGACCACGACGTTGAGGCCCCAGCCGAGCATCACATAGGTCAGCACGAGGATGCCGAGATCCAGGATGTAGCGCTGATCGTAGAAGATGACCGGCACCAGAAACGTGAAGGCCAGCAGCGCCGGCGCGACCAGCCGGCCGGCCAGGCTGAGCGCCTTCTCCGCCATCGGCGGCACGACGCGGATGGTCTCGACCGGTCCCCACCAATGCCTGAGCCATTCGATGACGATCGAGCCGGCGAACACGGCGACCACCATCATCGCGAGATCGCCGAAGCGGGTCCAGTAGGTCAGTTGTCCGCTCGGACCCGCCTCGGTGCGAATGCCGATCATCAGCGAGAACAGCACCAACGCGACCAGCGCGCTGACGAGTGATTTCTTCAGGATGAAAGCGATGTCGATCTTGCGCGACGTGGACGGCATGTCTGGCAGAGCGGTGTCCACGCCGGGTCCGATCAAACTTTTTCGACTTCGGGCCGGCCGAGCAGGCCGGTCGGAAGGAAGATCAGAACCACGATCAGGATCGAGAACGCCGCGACGTCTTTATATTCGACCGAGAAATAGGCCGACCACAGCGTTTCGATGAGGCCGATCAACAGCCCGCCGAGCATCGCGCCGGGCAGCGAGCCGATGCCGCCGAGCACGGCGGCGGTGAAGGCCTTGATGCCGGCGACGAAGCCCATGAAGAAATCGACCAGGCCGTAATAGAGCAGATACATCATGCCGGCGACGGCGGCGAGAGCCGCGCCGATCACGAAGGTCATCGAGATCGTGCGATCGACATCGACGCCGAGCAGCGCGGCCATCGTCTGGTCCTGCTCGCAGGCGCGCATGTCGCGACCGAGCCGGGTGCGCGCGACCAGCCAGGTGAAGATCGCCAGCAGCACGACCGTGGTGATCACGACGACGATCTGGATGTTCGACAGCCGCACCACAAATCCGCCGGGGCCTTCATAGAGCGTGTAGCCGCCGGTGACGATCGGGGGCACCGGCTTGACGCGGGCGCCCTGGGCGACCTGCGCGAAGTTCGTCAGCACGAACGACATGCCGATCGCCGACAGCATCGGCGCCAGTCGGAACGAGTGCCGCAGCGGCCGATAGGCGATGCGCTCGATGGTCCAGCCATACAACGCGGTCACCGCCATCGCCACCAGCAGCGCCAGCAGCAAGATCACCGGCACCATTGTCAGGCCGATCGACACCAGAATGAGGAACGTGATCAGGGCGATAAAACCGCCGATCATGAAGACGTCGCCATGGGCGAAATTGATCATGCCGACGATGCCGTACACCATCGTATAGCCAATCGCGATCAGGCCGTAGATCGAGCCGAGGACCAGGCCGTTGATCAGTTGCTGGGCGAAATAATCCATGCGCTGCCGTGGTTAAGCCTTCGTCACTTTCAGTAACAGCGGCGCGGCGAGGCGGCAACAGCAGGCTGTGCGACCTTTTCGGCTGTACACGGATTGCTCGTCCGGGCGCCCATCACCGCGGCCACCGACGCAGCAGGCCGCAAGCGGCTGCAAGCGGCTGCAAGCGGCGCGCCAGGCCGGTGTTCCATCGATGGATAACAGGGGGTTAACGTCCGTTAAGGTTAAAAAACGGTTTAAATTGCCCGCCGCATTGTCCCGGCGTTAGCTCGCCGGATGACCGCCGCGCCATTCGCTGCGGCGCGAGACGGGCGATGCGACGATGAAAACGGACTGGCGGATCAGCACATTCAACGGCGCGCTGCTTGCTGCCTATTTCATTCCGGCCTGGACCATCGTCGCGTTCAAAATCATCATCTCTCCGGTGCATGGGCTCTATGACCGCCCGAACATCTCGGTCGCTCTGTTCATGAGCGACTATCTGCAATTCGCGGCGCTCAGCACGGTGCGGTTCGCGTGGCTGCTGGCGCTTGGCAAGATCACTGTCGTCGCGTTCTTCGCGGTGTTCCTGGTGTTCACCACCCGCGCCACGATCCGCCGCTCCGGGGGCTGCGATGAAGCGCTGGCGATGGCGCTCGGGATCGGCGGTTTCATCAGCTTCGCCAGCATGGTGATGGCATCGCGGGTCGGCGAGCTGGCGGCGATGCGGCTGCACGCGGCCGAGTTGCTGCTGATGCTGGGGGCGATCATCGTGATGGCGGTCGAGCCGCCCGTGCTGCGTGACGCGGCGGCGCGGAGCACGCCGCGCGCCGAGGCCGACATGCCCTATGGTTTGAGCAATCCCAATTCCTGAACGATCGCGCCGGCTTCCTTGACGGCATGATTGGCGGCGGGCACGCCGCAATAGATCGCCTGCTGCAGCAATATCTCCTTGATGTCGTCGGGCGTGAAGCCGCCCTCGGTCAGCGCCGCGCGAACGTGCAGTCTGAATTCGTCCCATTGTCCCAGCGCCACCATGGTGCCGATCACCAGGACGCGGCGGGTGCGCGCGTCGAAATGCGGCCGGGTCCAGATCTCGCCCCAGGCGTGTCGCGTGATGAGATCGACGAATTCGGCATTGAAGGCGTTCTTGTTCGCCAAGGATTTGTCGACCCAGGCATCGCCGAGCACCTTGCGGCGCTGCGTCATGCCGGCGGCGCGGCGTTGGTCGTCGTTCATGGAGTGACCTCGCTGATCCCGACCCGGGCGGCGCATTTGCGCTGCCCGCGGAGCCGGGACCGTAACCGTTCCTGCCTTCGTAACGGCCCGGGATCAGCGACGCAACGGACTGCGTCCGCTGCGTCTTGTCCGGGGCGCGCGTCGTCAGCCCTTCAAAAATCCCAGCACCGCTTCCGTGAACGCCGCCGACTGTTCGATGTTCGAGATGTGGGCGGCGTCGAGCACCATCATCGCCGCGCCGGGGATGCCGTCTCGGATGACTTCACCGGCCTCGACGGGTGTGGCCTTGTCGTGGCGACCGGCGATCACAAGCGTCGGGCGCTTGATCGCTGGCAACAGCGCGCGCTGGTCGAGCGTGCTCAGCGCCTCGCAGCAGGCGAGGTAGCCTTTCACGGGCGACGCCAGCAGCATCGCCTTCAGCCGCGATGTCGTGTCCGGTTCGCGGGCCCGAAAAGCTTCGGTGAGCCAGCCGGCAATCACCGTATCCGCGACGGCTTGGAGGCCGCCCTCGGTCACCGCCTTGATGCGGTTGTGCCAGTTGGTCGGGTCCGGATAGTGGCACGCGGTATTCGACAGCACGATGCGGTCGAAGCGCTCCGATGCGTTGGCGCCGAGCCATTGCCCGACCATGCCGCCCATCGACAGCCCGCACCAATGCGCGCGTTTGATCGCGAGCGCGTCGAGGATCGCGATGACGTCCTGGCCGAATCGCGGCATCGAATAGGGGCCGTCAGGCACGTCGGACTGGCCATGACCGCGCCGATCGTAGCGAACGACGCGGAAGCGTGTGGTGAAAGCCGCGATCTGCGGCTCCCACATGTCGAGCGTGCAGCCGAGCGAATTCGACAGCACCAAAGCCGGTGCGTCGTCACGGCCGTCGATGCGCACATGCAGCTTGCAGCCGTCATCGGTGGTGATCATGGGCACGAGATCTTTTCTCCAATTTTGCCGAGATCGTCAGCAGTCCAACCCTTGCGGTCGTCATGGCCGGGCTCGACCCGCGCATCCATCTAAAGCAACTCTTTCCAAGCATGATGGATTGCCGGGTCAAGCCGGCAGCGACGGCCTCATTTGCATTGCGTATCCGGCGCATAATCCGTCTTGTTTTCGAGCGCGGCGAGCAGCCTGTCGATCAATTGCTGCGACACGCCCTGATAGGCCAGCGGATCGAACAGGGTGTCCAGCTTTGCCGCGTCGAGATGTTTGGTGACGTTGGGATCGGCTGCCAGCACGTCGCGCAGATGAGCTTTGTCCGCGACGGCCTTTTGGCTGGCGGCCTCGATCAGATGATGCGCGGCGGATTT
>JAQGJY010000111.1 GCA_028290325.1 Tardiphaga sp. | reverse complement strand
CGGATGTGGATCGGCGGATCGATCAAGCCGGTCGGGCGGATGACCTGCTCGACGAACACGCCGCCGGATTCGTTCAGCTCCCACGCCGACGGTGTCGCCGACACCGCGACGGATTGCGGGCGCATCATGTCCCACTCCTCGAAGCGCAGCGGGCGATTGTCCATGCAGGACGGCAGGCGGAAGCCATATTCCGCGAGCGTCGCCTTGCGCCGGAAGTCGCCTTTGAACATGCCGCCGATCTGCGGCACGGTGACGTGGCTTTCATCCGCGAACACCAGGGCATTGTCGGGGACATATTCGAACAGAGTCGGCGGCGGCTCGCCGGGACGACGCCCGGTCAGATAACGCGAATAATTTTCGATGCCGGCACAGGAGCCGGTGGCCTCCATCATCTCGATGTCGAAAGTGGTGCGCTGTTCCAGCCGTTGCGCTTCGAGCAGACGGCCTTGCGCGTGCAATTGTTCGAGCCGCCATTTCAACTCGGCCTTGATCGACTTGATGGCTTGAATCAGCGTCGGGCGCGGCGTCACGTAATGCGAGTTCGCATAGATTTTGACGAATTCGAGTTCGTCCTGCTTATGGCCGGTCAGCGGATCGAACTCCTCGATGGTTTCCACCGTGTCGCCGAACAGGTTCACGCGCCAGGCGCGGTCTTCGTAATGCGCCGGGAAGATGTCGATGACGTCGCCGCGTATCCGGAACGTGCCGCGCGAGAAATCCGCCGAGGTGCGCTTGTATTGCAGCGCCACCAGATCGGCGATGAGCTGACGCTGGTCGATGCGCTCGCCCTTCTTCAGCGCGAAGGTCATCGCGGTGTAGGTTTCGACCGAGCCGATACCATAGATGCACGACACCGATGCCACGATGATGACGTCGTCGCGCTCCAACAACGCGCGCGTCGCCGAATGGCGCATGCGGTCGATCTGTTCGTTGATCGAGGAGTCTTTCTCGATATAGGTGTCGGTGCGCGGGACGTAGGCTTCCGGCTGGTAATAATCGTAATAGGACACGAAATATTCGACGGCGTTGTTGGGGAAGAAGCTCTTGAACTCGCCATAGAGCTGCGCCGCCAGCGTCTTGTTCGGCGCCAGGATGATCGCCGGGCGCTGCGTCGCCTCGATCACCTTGGCCATCGTGTAGGTCTTGCCGGAGCCGGTGACGCCGAGCAGCACCTGCGTGCGGTCGTTGCGGTTGACGCCCTCGACCAATTCCTTGATCGCGGTCGGCTGGTCGCCTTTCGGCTCGTATTCGGATTTGATGACGAAGGGCACGCCGCCTTCGGATTTCTCCGGACGCGGCGGGCGATGCGGCACCCAGATCTTGTCATCCTTGAATTCCGGACGGCCGTTCAGGATGAGGCTTTCCAGCGCATCGGCCGTGGCGGCGACGCCGAGCCCTTCCATCTTGCTGCGCGGCGGGCGCGCCAGAGCGGCCTCGTCGTCCTCGGCGGTCGGCAAGCCGAGTTGCCGCGCCAGTTCAGGATCGAGCATCGGAATCGTCGCGGCGGTGTTGTAGACCGCCTGCGGCGCTTCGTCGAAACCGGCGGCGTCGCCGGCACCGCGCGTCGGCGGCTGCGGATGCTGTTGCAAGGGCGTCGGGCGCGGGCCGTTATCGCCCTCGAAGGTTTTTGGCGTCGATGCGCGGGCGCGATGCGCGGCGGCCTCGCCGCCGGCGCGGCGCTCCCAGGAATTGGTCGGCGGCGGCTGCAGGCCGGTGGACGACCCCATGCCGCTGTCGCCGCGATTGATCGCGGGATTGAGCAGGTCGGCCAAGGCCGGCCCGATCGGCTTGACGTCCGGCCGACGCGCCTTGGAATTCGGAGTCTTTGGGGATTTCGGCTTTTTCGGTGTTTCGGGTGCTTTCGCCATGAGCGGAATATGGGGCGAGTCTGGCGGCGATAAAAGGGCGGTCAGGCCCTGAGCTTGGCAGGCTCGGGCGGCATGCTGGATCCGGCTCGCAATTGCTTGAGCGGTTCCGGTAGCCGTTCATCGACCCATCGCCCCACGGCCTCCTGATGGCGGTAATAATACAGGCCGAGCGCGATGATGCCGACGCCGATCAGCGACAGCGCGAAGGGGAACAGGAGCGAATCCTCGAACACCTTCGCCGCGAGGTCGCCAAGGTAGATCGTGATGCCGATGGTGCCGAATAAAGCGAACACGCGGCGGCCGAGAAACACCGAGATCAGCAGGAAGCCGACATTGAGCGCGCAATACATCGCCTTGGCGAGATTGGTGCCGCCCGACGTCGCGGTGATACCGCCCCAGAACGTCATCACGCCGAACAGATAGAGCCAGAAGGCGAAATCGCCGCCGCGCTGACGGCCGTTGACGAGCACCGCGGCGGCGATCATCGCCAAGCCGAATCCGATTGAGACCCGGCGCGCGGTCTCGAAATTGCTCGACCCCGATCCGGTGATCCACGGCACGATGTCCATCGACAGAAACCACAACGCCACGGCGGCCATGACGACGATGAACGGAAACCGATAGAAGCGCAGCGCCAGCGCCGCCGCCGCGATCGCGGCCAATTCCATAAAGACGAAGCTGCCTTTGATCCAGACGTAGAAATCGCCCATTTTGTTCGGATTGCCGAATTTACCCCAGGCGTCAAAGGCATCCTGTAGGCCATAGACCGCGAGCGGTGTCATCGACACCGCAATCGCGATCAGCAATCCACCCGGCGTCCGCAGCTTCCTGACCACCCACAGATAGTGGCCGGCCGCCGTGAACATCGCCGCGTAGACCAAAGCCGTGATCGTCAATGCGCCGCCGCCCATCTGCGAAAACGCCAGCGTCGTGAACAGGCCCATCGCGCCGATCACGATCAGCGCGCCGGCATACCAGAGCAGATGCACGGCATCGAAGGCCGGCGGCGATGATGAGGATGAGGTGTCACGCTGGCGCGTCCCGAGAAATCCGAGAAGATTATCGAGATCACGCGGCGTGATGATTTCGGCATCGACAGCCGCGCGCAGGTCGGCGGTGGAATAAGACATTCTGATCTCCGTGGGAGCGCGGCCGGGCCGTCGCTCTCATTTGTCGATTCAAGCGCCGGAGCGTTCAACGCTTCCGTCTCGTAGCTGACGTCGCGTTTTACACCGCTCGCGCGGCATTGTCCTGGACGGGACCGGGCCGAGCACGAGCCGCCGCGGAATTCGCACG
>JAQGJY010000109.1 GCA_028290325.1 Tardiphaga sp. | reverse complement strand
CGTGCAGAAACTGAAGGCCGGCATGAGTTCATACGTCTCGATCGACACCAATCATCGCCGCTCGCTCGCGGCCTTGTTCGGCCTGGCCAAGGCGCAAGCGAAACAGGACGACTGACATGAGCGACGCGGCACAGGAGGGCGCGGTCCCAGGTTTGCGCCGGAATATGGTGACGATCTGCGCCATGACCGCCACGATCATGCAGGCGCTGGACACCACGATCGCCAATGTCGCGCTGCCTTACATGCAGGGCTCGCTGTCGGCGTCGCAGGACCAGATCAACTGGGTGCTGACCTCCTACATCGTCGCGGCCGCGATCATGACCGCGCCGGTCGGCTGGATCGCCAACCGTTTCGGCCGCAAGCGCATCTTCATCATCTGCGCGGCGGGGTTCACCGTCGCATCGGTGATGTGCGGCCTCGCGCAGGACATCACCCAGATGGTCGGCTTCCGGCTGCTGCAAGGCGTGTTCGGCGCGGCCTTGGTGCCGCTGTCGCAGGCGGTGATGCTCGATTCCTATGCGCTGCACGAGCGCGCCAAGGCGATGTCGATCTGGGGCATGGGCGTGATGATGGGGCCGATCATGGGCCCGTCACTCGGCGCCTGGCTCACCGAGACTTATTCGTGGCATTGGGTCTTTTTCGTCAACCTGCCGTTCGGCATCGTCACCGTCGGCGGCTTGCTGATGTTCATGGACGAGACGAAAAAGAATCTCGAATTGCGGTTCGACTGGTTCGGCTTCCTGGCACTCGCCATCGGCATCGGCTCGATGCAACTGGCGCTCGATCGCGGCGAGCAGCTCGGCTGGCTCGAATCCAACGAGATCATCGCCGAGATCATCGTGGCGATCGCCGGCTTCTATTATTTCTTCGCGCATTCCTTCACCACGCCGAAGCCGTTCATCCAGTTCGCGATCTTCAAGGACAAGAACTTCGTCGGCGGCTGCGTCTTCATGGCGGTGATGGGGCTGGTGCTGTTCTCGACCATGGCGCTGTCGTCGCCTTATCTGCAAAACGTGATCGGCTATCCGATCCTGACGGCGGGGCTGCTGCTGGCCACGCGGGGTTGCGGCACCTTCGTGGCGATGATGCTGGTCGGCCGGGTGATGAAATATGTCGAGGCGCGCACGCTGATCGTATCCGGACTCAGCCTGATGTGCCTGACGTTGTTTTTCATGACGTTCTGGACCAACGACACGCCGGTCTCGACGATCATCGTGCTCAGCATCGGGCAAGGGTTCGGTCTCGGCCTCGTCTTCGTGCCGCTGTCCACCGTGGCATTCCTGACGTTGCCGAACCATTTGCGAACCGACGGCACCTCGATGCTGACATTGATGCGCAACGTCGCCAGTTCGATCGGCATTTCGGTGGTGATCGCCGAACTGACCGAAGGCGGCCGGCGCTATTACTCGATCCTGGTCGAGCACATCAATCCGTTCAACAACGCGCTGCAAATGCCGAACGTGAAATCGATGATCGACCTCAATACCGATACCGGGCGGGCGATGGCCGATCAGATCGTGCAAATGCAGGCGCAGATCATCGCCTTCGCCCGCGACTATCAGCTCATCATGTTCGTGACGCTGGCGGCGATCCCGATGGCGATCATTATCGGCTCGACCAAGGCGGCGCTGCGCAAGCAGAGCGCCGGGGCGGACCATGCCGCCGTGATGGACTGAGGGCGTTCGGTATCGCAGAGCACGTGGCCGCAAGCGCCAGCACGGTCTCGCAGAGCGCGCCCCACGGGATTGACTCCTGCACCGCACCCGGTTTGATACCACCTTGCGCGATACCGGCAGCCGCCGCGTCCGCGCGTTTGATTTCAAGCGTGGACCAACCCGGTGATGAACATCCGTCTGGCTCTGCTGATCGCTGCGGTCGTGCTCCTGGCGCCTGTGCTGACCCCGCGCGCCGAGGCGGCCGACAACCGCATCGCCCTGGTGATCGGCAATTCGAAATACCCGGACGCCGAAACGCCGTTGAAAGAGCCGGTCAACGACGCCCGCGAGATCGCTGACGAACTGAAGAAAAACGGCTTCGACGTCGATATCGGCGAGAACCTCAGCATCGACGGCATGCGGCGCGCCATCGACCGGCTCTACGCACGGATCAAACCCGGCACGACGGCGCTATTGTTTTACAGCGGTATCGGCATTCAGTCGAACCGGCAGAGCTACATGGTGCCGGTCGACGCCCAGATCTGGACCGAGCCGGACGTCCGCCGTGACGGCTTCGGTCTCGAAACCCTGCTCAGCGAAATCAACAGCCGCGGCGCCAGCGTCAAAGTCGCGCTGATGGATGCATCGCGCCGCAATCCGTTCGAGCGCCGCTTCCGCAGTTTTTCGGCCGGGCTCGCCCCCGTGGTCGCGCCGAGCGGCACACTGGTGATGTATTCAGCCGCTCTGAGTTCGGTGGTCGCCGATGGCGGATCGCAGCAGAGCCTGTTCGTCGGCGAATTGCTGAAGGCAATGCGGACGCCCGGCCTGACGGGCGAGGAAACCCTGAACCGCACCCGCACCGCCGTGATCCGCGCCTCGAAGAGCGAGCAGGTGCCATGGATTTCCTCGTCACTGGCGGACGACTTCTCGTTCATTCCCGGCCAGACGCCATCCAAGCAGGCCGCGCTGACGCCACCGAAGGTCAACGATCCGGAGAGCAAATCGTCGGACACCAAACCGTCCGAGATCAAACTGCCCGATCCCAAGATCCCCGAGCCGAAGCCGTTCGCGCTGAAGCCGTTCGACGCCAAGCCGTCCGAGAGCAAACAGGAGCCGGGCAAATCCGATCCGGCGCTGGCCGACGATCCGATCATTCGCGAACTGACCGACCGGCTCGCGTCCAACCCGAACAACGCCAATACGCTATACCGGCGCGGCCAGGTCTATGCCAGCAAGGGCGCCTACGCGCTCGCGATCAAGGATTTCGACGAAGCGCTGCGGATCAACCCGCGCGACGTCGAGGCCTATAACAACCGCTGCTGGGCGCGCACCGTGGTCGGCGATCTGCAGGCGGCGTTGCGTGACTGCAACGAAGCATTGCGGCTGCGCCCCAGCTTCGTCGACGCGCTGGACAGCCGGGGTCTGGTGAATCTCAAGAGCGGCATGGCCAAGAACGCCATCGCGGATTTCGACGCGGCGTTGCGGATCAACCCGCGGTTGACCTCGTCGCTGTATGGCCGCGGCCTCGCCAAGCAGCGCGTCGGCAGCGCCGCCGAAGGCGACATTGACATCGCCAACGCAAAGGCGATGGATCCGAATATTGTGAACGAGTTCGACAGTTACGGGGTACGCTAGCCAGACGCGCTCGTTCTGACCCGGAACCATCGCACCCGGAACGATCGCACCTAAGCTTTTTGACGACAGTTTTGCCAATTCTTGATGTCGCGATGAACCCGGCCACCATCGCCGGCGACAATACGGGATCAAGCCGACGACCGCGTGCCGGCATATTGCGGCCGCGAGATTTGAAACCGAATGATTGAGCGCGGACCGCGCAACAGGGGGCTTATGATGACGAAATCAGATCGCATTTCCATTCCAGCAGGCGTGAATTCCAAAATTCTGCGCGCCATGATCCTGTCCGGCGCGGTGCTGACCGCCGCTTTGGTGACGCCGATCGGGCTGGCGATCGCCGCCGACGACGTCACCGAAGACCAGATCCTGCGCGCGCTTGCGCCGAAGAAGCCGCTGACGCGCGGTCTGTCGGTCCAGCAGCCCGATCCGGCGCGAGCAGCCGCCGAAACCCAGATGATCGACGCGTTGCGCAACCGCAAGACCCGGTCGCTGTCGTCCGGGGAGCGCCAGCAGATCGCCGAGATCGCCAAGGACAAACCGAATATCGATCTCGAAATCACCTTCGACTACAACTCCGCCGACATCAGCCGGCAGGCCGAACCGGCCGTGCAGGCGCTCGGCAAGGCGTTGTCGAATCCGAGCCTGCGCGGTTCGACCTTCGTGGTCGCCGGCCACACCGACGGCGCGGGCGGCGAAGGCTACAATCAGGACCTGTCCGAGCGCCGCGCCGATGCGATCAAGCGCGTGCTGGTCCAGCGCTATGGCCTGACGTCGGACGATCTCGTCACCGTCGGCTACGGCAAGAGCGCGCCGAAGGATCCGTCCAATCCGATGTCCGCCGCCAACCGCCGCGTGCAGGTCGTCAACATGCAGAACAAGACGGCGTCGCGCCAGTAAGCGCCCGTCACCGCCGCAGCAAAATGCCGCGCCTGCCTCACGCCGGCGCGGCAGTGGCCCCTCGCTGTGATTTTCGCCGTAGGGCCATAGGCCTGACCGCTGGGATCGGCGCGGTCGGATATTGCCGCGCCGCGTTCCTGCGGCTAAGCCTTTGGGACGACACGCACCCCAGCCGCACGCCCCAAACGAGAGACGCATCGTGACGCGCCCGCCGGATCAGACGTCTCGCTTCGCCCAGCCCGGCCATCAGGCGCCGCGACGCGCCGCCCTTTTGATCGCCGGCGCAATCATCGGCACGACGGCGTCACCGGCAGCGGCCGCCGAACCGCAGGCCTCGCCCGCCGGCATTGCCACCGTCACCGTCGCCAAAGCCACCAGCGCCTGTTTCTCGGACATGGTGCGCGTCACCGGCTTCATCGTGCCGCGCAAGCTGGCGCTGGTGAATGTCGAGAGCGAGGGCTCCAAGGTCACCGACGTGATGGTCCGCGAAGGCGATATCGTCACCGACAATCAGGAACTGGCGCGGTTGCAGCCGCCCGCGGCGCCGGGCAGCGGCGCGACGCGGCCGACCACATCGCTGCGCGCCCCCGCCGCCGGCCTCGTGCTTCAGGTCCGGACCGCCGTCGGCGCACCGGCCTCGCCGCAATCCGAGCCGATGTTTCGCATCGCCATCGGCAACGAGATTGAACTCGATGCCGAAGTGCCCGGCCTGCACATGCTCAAGCTCAATCCCGGCGCGACCGTCCGCATCAGCCGCGATGGCGAACCGGATATCTCCGGGCGCGTCCGCCTGATCGCGCCGGAAATCAATCGCAACACGCAGCTCGGCAATGTCCGGATCGCACTGCCGACGCTGCCGAACCTCAAGGTCGGCATGTTCGCCCGCGCCAGCATCGATGCGCGCCGGAGCTGCGGCGTCGCGATCCCGCGCACGGCGCTCGATCACCAGACCGTGCAGGTCGTCAACGGCAACACCATCGAGACGCGCCGCATCCGCTCCGGCCTGACGTCCGATACGGCGACGGAAATCATCGACGGCCTGAAGGAGGGCGAACTCGTCGTCGCCGACGCCGGCACCTCGTTGCATGACGGCGATGAAGTGAGGACCATCATGGCAGACGACGACCGAACGCGGACACGCTGATGGCACTCAATATCTCGGCCTGGTCGATCCGCAACCCACTGCCCTCGATCGTTTTTTCCATCATCCTGCTGGTGCTGGGCTGGATGTCGTTCACGAAGCTCGCGATCACGCGGCTGCCGAGCGCCGACATTCCCGTCGTCTCGGTGGCGGTGTCGCAATTCGGCGCGGCGCCGGCGGAGTTGGAAGCCCAGGTCACCAAGACCATCGAGGACGGTGTGTCCGGCGTCGAAAGCGTCCGCCATATCGCGTCGTCGATCACCGACGGTCTTTCGGTCACGACGATCCAGTTCGCCCTGGAGACCAATACCGATCGCGCGCTGAACGACGTCAAGGACGCCGTGACGCGGGTCCGCGCCAACCTGCCCCAGAACGTCAACGAACCGCTGATCCAGCGCGTCGACGTGATCGGCCTGCCGATCGTCACCTATGCCGCGATCTCGCCCGGCAAGACCCCGGAGCAACTATCGTGGTTCGTCGATGACGTCGTGAAGCGCGCGCTGCAAGGGGTGCGCAACGTCGCGCAGGTCGAACGCATCGGCGGCGTCGAGCGCGAAATTCTGGTCGCGCTCGATCCCGACAAATTGCAGGCGGCCGGGCTGACCGCGCTCGATGTCTCGCGCCGCTTGCGCGGCACCAATGTCGATCTCGCCGGCGGTCGCGCCGAAATCGGCAAGAACGATCAGGCGATCCGCACGCTGGCCGGCGCGAAGACGCTGAACGATCTCGCCGGCACCATGATCGCGCTGCCGCAGGGCGGCGAACTGCGGCTCGACGATCTCGGCACCGTCACCGACACGATCGCGGACCGGCGCACGTTCGCGCGTTTCAACGGCGAGCCGGTCGTCGCGCTCGGCATCAAACGCTCGAAGGGTGCCAGCGACGTCGTTGTCGCCGAAGCCGTGCAGAAGCGCATCGAAAGCCTCAAGGCCGCCTATCCCGACGTCGATCTCAAGATGATCGACACGTCGGTCGAATTCACCAAGGGCAATTACGAGGCGGCGATCTCGACGCTGTTCGAAGGCGCCGCGCTCGCGGTGTTCATCGTGCTGCTGTTCCTGCGCGACCTGCGCGCCACCGTGATCGCCGCGATCTCATTGCCGCTCTCGATCTTCCCGGCGTTCTGGGTGATGGACCTGCTTGGTTTCTCGCTCAACCTCGTCAGTTTTCTCGCCATCACGCTCTCGACCGGCATTCTCGTCGACGACGCCATCGTCGAAATCGAGAACATCGTCCGCCACATCCGCATGGGCAAGTCGCCTTATAAAGCGGCGCTCGAAGCCGCCGACGAAATCGGCCTCGCCGTCATCGCCATCAGCCTCACGATCATCGCGATCTTCGCGCCGGCGAGTTTCATGTCGGGCATCGCCGGACAGTTCTTCAAGCAGTTCGGCATCACCGTATCGGTCCAGGTCTTTTTCTCGCTGCTCGCCGCGCGCTTCGTCACGCCGGTGCTGGCCGCCTACTTCCTGAAGGATCATCCCCATAACGATCCACCGCCGGGCCGCGTGCTGCAGACCTACACCAAGATCGTCACCTGGTCGGTCAGGCATTATCTGATCACGGTGCTGATCGGGTTTGGCGTTTTCGCCGCCTCGATCGGCAGCATCTGGCTGCTGCCGCAGGGCTTCCTGCCGGCCCAGGACACGGCGCGCTCGCTGCTGGCGATGGAATTGCCGCCGGGATCGCAACTCGCTTATACGGAGAAGGTCACCGAGGACATCGTCGCGCGGCTGCGCAAGCGGCCCGAGGTGAAGAGCGTGTTCGTCGATGGCGGCCGCGTGCCACCCGGCCTGCAAGAGGTGCGGCGCGCCGCGCTCATCATCAACTACACGCCGAAGGGCGATCGCAAGATCACGCAGCGCGAACTCGAGCTGTCGATCTCCAGCGAACTGAACAACGTGCCCGACGTGCGTTACTGGTTCCTCGACGAGAATGGTTTGCGCGCGATCTCGCTCGTCGTCACCGGTGCGGACTCGGCCATCGTCGGCAACGTCGCCAACGAACTCGCCACCCAGATGAAGCGGATTCCGCTGATCGCCAATGTGATCCCGGAAACCTCGCTCGACCGACCCGAACTCCGGATCCGGCCGCGCGCCGATCTGGCGGCCAGGCTCGGCGTCTCCACCGAAAGCCTGTCCGAAACCATCCGCGTCGCGACGATCGGCGACGTTGGCCCGGCGCTGGCGAAATTCGACGCCGGTGACCGGCTGGTGCCGATCCGCGTGCAACTCGAAGACGGCGCGCGCGGCGATATCAAGACGCTCGAGCAATTACGCGTGCCGCTGGGCGGCGGGCGCGGCGGCGTGCCGTTATCCGTCGTTGCCGACATCAGGCTCGATCAGGGACCGACCAGCATCAACCGCTATGATCGCGAGCGGCAGGCGACCGTCGCCGCCGATCTGGTCGGCACCGCCGCGCTCGGCGACGCGATGAAGCTGATCTACGACCTGCCCGTGATGAAGAGCCTGCCCAAGAACGTCAGGGTCAATCAATCGGGCGACGCCGAAAGCCTGAACGAACTGTCCGAAGGCTTCGCCACGGCGATCTCGGCTGGCATGATGATGGTCTATGCGGTGCTGGTGCTGCTGTTCGGCACCTTCCTGCAACCGATCACTATTCTGTTCTCGCTGCCGCTCTCGATCGGCGGCGCGATCGCGGCATTGCTCATCACCGGCAAACAACTGACGACGCCGGTGTGGATCGGCATCCTGATGCTGATGGGCATCGTGACGAAGAACGCGATCATGCTGGTCGAATTCGCCGTCGAGGCGATCCGCGAAGGCAAACCACGCGACTATGCCATCATCGACGCCGGCCGAAAGCGCGCGCGACCGATCGTGATGACGACGATCGCGATGGCGGCGGGCATGATGCCGTCGGCTTTGGCGTTCGGCGCGGGCGGTGAATTCCGCTCGCCGATGGCGCTGGCGATCATCGGCGGTCTGGTGTTCTCGACCATGCTGTCGCTGATCTTCGTGCCTGCGATGTTCATCCTGATGGACGATCTCGGCAACCTGTCGTGGAAGTTCGGCAAGAAACTGCTGGCCAGCAATCCGGAGGTCGAGGAGCCGACCGCCGATCACAAGCCGCATCCCGCCGCCCACGCGCCCGGCGAATAGAGGACCCAACGATGCCGACCCCTCGGTCTCTGGCTTGCGCCGCACTGCTCACAGCCGCCGTCGTCGCGCAGCCGTTGCACGCCGCCGACGAGCCGAACGCGCTGCGCGGCGCGGCTGTCACTGTGCTGAAGGTCACGAAAGCCTGCTTCTCGGCCACCGTCGAGGTTGCCGGCCTGTTGATGGCACGCGAGGAGGTCGCGGTGCGACCGGACCGGCCGGGGCTGAAGATCACCGACGTGCTGGTCGAGCCCGGCGAAAGCGTCACCGCCGGCCAGACGATGGCGCGATTGGCGCTACCGGACGGCGGTACGTCGCTGGTGCAGGCCCCTGTCGCCGGCCTCGTCAGTAGTTCGACCGCCGTGATCGGCGCGCCGGCGTCGGCCAAGGGCGAGGCCCTGTTCAACATCATCGCGCGCAGCGAATTCGAGCTGGTCGGCCTGGTGCCGGTCCGCGACATGTCGAAGCTGTCGGTCAATCAAGCGGCGCGGATCAAGATCCTGGGCGCCGGCGAGTTGGACGGCCGGGTGCGCCGCGTCTCAGCGACGGTGGAGCCGAACAGCCAGCTTGGACAGGTCTATGTCACCATCACCTCGACCCGGCGCCTGCTGGCCAATTCATCGGCCCGCGCGGTCATTAAAACAGGCGAAAGCTGCGGCATCGCGGTGCCGCTGACATCGGTGCTGTATGGCAGCGCCGGCACCGTCGTGCAGGGAGTGCGGCGGGACCGCGTCGAAACCCGGCGTGTCGAGATCGGGCTGATGTCAGCGGGTCAGGTTGAAATCCGCGAGGGATTGACCGACGGCGATATCGTCGTCGCCCGCGCCGGCGCGTTGCTGCGCG